>NZ_JBFBJY010000084.1:0-36008 GCF_040702125.1 Kitasatospora sp. NPDC085895
TCCGTTGCTCGTGGTGTGGTCGTCAGGAGACGAACTGCTGCCCGCCGTCGATGTCGTAGGTCCCGCCGGTCAGCGCCGTGTTGACCATGAGGTGGACGGCCAGCGCCGCGACGTCCGCGGGTCCGACGACGCGGCCGATCGGCAGCGTCGCGCGCAGCTCGGCGCGCCGTTCCTCGATCCGGTCGCCCAGCAGCGAGGCCGAGAGCGGAGTGTCGACGAAGCCTGCGGCGATGAGGTTGACGCGCACCGGTGCGAGTTCGAGTGCGAGGGCCGCGGTGAACGGGGGCAGCGCGTTGGTGGCGGCGGAGGCGACCCCGAGGCCCCGGCCGACCCGCCGTGCTCCGGTACCACCCATGAACACCAGGCTGCCCCCAGGCCGTACCCGGCCGACCGCGTTGCGCGCGACCTCCAGCTGCAGCACCGCGTGATCACTGATCGCGTCCCGCACCTCGGCGGCGCTCATGTCGAGCAGGGGCCCGTAGCTCGGGCCGCCGGCCGTCACCATCACATGGTCGATCGGGGCCGGCAGGTCCTGGAAGAACGCCGCCAGGGCCGCGGGATCGGTGGCGTCGAACGCCGCGGTGCGCTGCGCGCCGAGCTCTCCGGCGGCGCGCTCCAGCCGGCCGGGATCGCGGCCGACGAGGACGATCTCGGCGCCCTCGGTCCGGGCGCGCCTGGCCGTCTCCAGTCCGATGCCGGCGCTGCCGCCGATGACGACGACGGTCCGGCCGAGCAGTTCGGGCTCGCGCATCGGGGTTGTCACGTCCGCACTCCTCCTCGACCTCCCGCAAACGGGCGGCCGCTCGGGTCCGCGCGCCGTCGCAGGTCACGGACGTCGGCCGGTCCTCGTCAGCGGTCCGGCAGGCGTGTCCTGATCTCCTGGAGCAACCAGCCGTTGCCGTCCGGGTCGCCGAACGACGCGAAGGAACCGTAGTCCGCGTGCTCGGGTACCGGTCCGTCAGCACGTCCCCGCGTCCCGGCACGGTGGAAGACGCCCGTGACGTCGTGGAACACCTCGCTCACGTCCACCCCGCGCCGGACGAGAACACGTCCCCACCCATGAGAACCGCCCCCCGGCGGCACCCGCAAGCCAGGGGTCCGAAGCCGGGCACCGGTTCCGTGGCCCCCGCTGACCACCACCGGCACCCCCGGCGGGCGCCCGGGGCAGCAGCACGGCCGCCACCCGGGCAGCGGCAGCGACGCCCCGGCCCGGCGAGCGGCACGTTGCTCAGCCCGACGGAGGGATGAACCACTGCTGCGACCGGTTGCCCGGCGTGCAGGTCTGCATGGTGGCGGCGCTGCCCGCGCCGTTGTCGGTCAGGCAGGTGGAACTGCTGTAGTCCTTGAGGTAGACGGCGCCCTGGGTGGGGGCACTGCTCACCGTCCAGCGGTACATGACGCTGAAGCCCGAGGAGAGTTCGACGTTGCTGCCGTTCTGGACGAGTCCCGGCTTGCTCATGTTGCAGGGGTAGAGGCTGTACCAGCCGCCGGGGTCGGGGGCCGAACGGATCCAGCCGTAGGACGTGTTGCGGCCCACCACCGCGCTCGTCCCGCCGGCCAGGCCCGGGGCGGCGAGCCCCAGCCGCTGGCCGCTGCCGACCCCGGTGATGTGGCCCCAGCCGGTGCCGCCGCAGCCCTGGGGCGGCCCGGTCTGCGCCGGGGTGGCCGCGGGTGCCGTGGTGGCCGGGGTCCTGGCCGGCGGCGGGACGGCTCCCCCGGTGTTGGTGGCACCCCCGCCCGTACCGGTGCCCGCGCCGGCACCGCCCGCGACACCACCACCCGCGGCACCGTCCGCGACGACGCCGCCCTGGTCCGGCGGCGGATTGCCCGGCTGCTGGCCCGGCGCGGTCTGCGTGCCGGTGGCGCTGCCCGACGGCGGCGCCGCGCCGGTACCGCCCGGGCCGCCCGTCCCCGCCGACGCGGCGCCCGGGCTGAACGGCGCCGCCGCCGTGGGCTGCGGCCCGGCCCCCTGTGCGCGGGACTGCCACGGGGCCTGCTCGATCAGAACCACACTGCCGACCCCGACCGAGATCACCACCGGGATGACGATCGGGACGATCAGTCGGCTGCGCCGCCGCTGCGGGGGCTCGGCGGCAGCGGGGCGGGGAGTATCGGCCTGCGGCGCATCCCGCGGGAGGGGCTCGGGCACGGTGGCGAACACGGTGGGTTCGCGGACTGCCTGCCCGGCACCCGGCCGGGCGGCCGCCGCGCGGGCGGCGGCGGCCATCGCGCCGGCGTCGGGGAAGCGCTGCGCCGGATCCTTGGCGAGACCGGTGGCGACGAAGTCGCGCACGGCCCGCGGGAACTCCTCGGGCAGTCGGGGCGGAGGCTGCTGGATGTGCTTGAGCACGATCTCCAGCACCGTCTCTCCGGTGAACGGCACTCGGCCGGTGAGCAGTTCGAAGCAGACCACCCCGATCGAGTACAGGTCGCAGAGGGGGGTGGTGGGCTTGCCGTCGGCCTGCTCGGGAGCGATGTAGAGGGCGGTGCCGAGCACCGAGTTGGTGGTGGTGATCTTCGTCCCGGCCATCGCACGGGCGATGCCGAAGTCGGTCACCGTCACGCCGCCGTCGCTGCGCACCATCAGGTTGGACGGTTTCAGGTCGCGGTGCACGATGTCCTGCTGGTGCGCGGCGTGCAGCGCGTCCAGCGCGTCGGCCAGGATGCCGAGCGCCCGAGCGGGCACCATGGGGCCTTCGTCGGCCAGGACGGAGTTCAGCGGCCTCCCGTCGATGAACTCCATGACGATGTAGGCGATCTGCTCGTCCGAGCCGTCGCCCGGCTCGGCGTAGTCGTGCACGTGGACGATGCCCGGGTGCCGGAAAGCGGCGAGGATTCGCGCCTCGCGCCTGAACCGCTCGGTGAAGCTGCGGTCCGCCAGCAGCCCCGGCTGCATGATCTTGACGGCGACCTGCCTCTTCAGCACTCCGTCGTCGGCGCGCCAGACCTCGCCCATCCCGCCGACCCCGACCCGGTCGGTGAGCGTGTAACGCCCACCGAGCACGGTCCCCCGACCCCACATGCCGATCCCCTCGTCCCCGACCCTCCGCCAACAGATCGTCAATTGGCGGGCTCAGTGTGCCAGATGACGAACAATCTGTTGTCGACCCCGGGGAGTACCGCGGTTTCACGCCGTCCCGCCGCAGCTGCCGAACCGTGTGCGCCGCCCTGTGGCGCACGGGCCGCGGACGCACTGCCGGCGCGGTCGTGGCCGACGGCGGTGGGCTGGGGGCGCAGCCGGCGAGCGCAGGACCGGCCGCACAGGCCCCGACGGGATCCCGCAGGGCTGTGCGGCCGGTCCTGGGAAGGTCCCGGTCGCGGTCACGTGCCCCCGTCGGCGTGGTGCCGCGCCTCGATGGCCTTGCCGGTGTTGGCGAAGGCCTTCGAGAGGTGCCGCTTGCCGACGGTGCCGACGACCACGCCGAGCACGCGTCCCTTGAAGTTCTTGCCCTCGCGGATCACGACGGCGTCCACCTCCGTCGTGCCGTCGGCCTTCGGCGTGAACGTGTACGTGTGGCCCGACTTGCCGCCCCAGACGTTGGAGTCGGTGGTCGTCATGACGACGCGGCGGGGGTCGGACCAGTCGTAGTGCAACCGCTCCCAGATCCCCGCCGAGCCCTCGGTGACATCGGCCTCCTGGGGCCCCCGGGCGTGCACGTCGAGGTACTTGTCGTCACTGTTGCCGAAGAGTTCCGAGCGCCCGGGCCCGAAGTCGGTGAGTCCGGCGACGTACTCCTCGGGGGTGGCGGCGATCGTCTGATGCAGATGAATCGTGGACATGCGCGCTCCTTGCCGTGAGCAGACCCGCTCCGAGCGTCTCTCCGCGCCGTTCCGCCCGCAACAGTTCGGCACACGCGAGCGTCGGACGCCGCAGCGACCGTCGGCGCCTCGCCGCCCGGCGGCCCGCGGGACGCCGCGCTCGGACGCGCCCGGGCGAGCAGTCACGCCTGGCGGTCCGCCCGCGGCACGAGCGGGGCCGCGTCCCGGGCGGTGACCGACCACACGTGTCGGGCCAGGAGCGCCTGCGCCTCGCCCGGCTCCACCCGGCGTGCGGACGGGCCCGCCCGGCCCGCCGGGAACGGATGGAGGGCGGCGAGGCCGCGCTCGATCGCAGCCGCCAGGTCGGCCTCGGCCGACTCCCGGTCCCGCTCTCCATCGGGACACCGGTCGCGCGCCGCCTCGCAGCACACCAGCAGCCTGGCCTCGACCACCGCGCCACCGTGGCCGGACAGCGGCAGCCATGGCTCGTCGAGGCGCAGCACCTCGGCCCGACCGGGGTACGTCCCGCCGGCGGCTCCGCGGGTGGCGGCGCGGACGCTGTCGGCGACCTGCTGGGCGAGTTCGCGCTCGTCGGTGCCGGCAGGTACCGGAGCGGTCAGCAGGAACACCCCGGCCCGGGCGAGGTACTGCCGGCGGTGCCGCAGGTCGGGGTCGGGGCAGGTCTCGTGGTAGCAGGAGCAGCCGGGGCAGTGGGGGCACGCCCACGCGATCGGGCATCTGCACTCCAGGCACAGCAGCCCGTCCCATGCCGCTGCCTCTCCGGCGGCGCGGTAGCGGCGGGCATCGGGCCGGAACGGGGCCTGCCGGTCCGGGGATTCCGGCCAGTGCGGCGTCGGCCACGTCGGCGGCGCGGCGTCGAGCGCGGCCGTCAACTGCTCGTCGGCCGCGGCGGGCCGGGCGGTGAACTCCACCCGATCGGCCTGCCCGGGGCGCCGTCCGCGCCGGGCGTCGGCGGCGAACGTGCCGATCGGCAGCGCGGCGGCGAACCGGCCGGGCAGTGCCGGGCCCGCGGCCGGATCGAGGGCGGCGCGGACGTCGTCCAGCACCGCCTCCCACTCCCCCGCGCGCTCCCACGGGCGGTGGGCCACGACGGTGGCCACCGCGTACGGCGGCTCGTCCGGCTCTCCGACCGCGGGCAGGAGGTCGACCTCGGCAGCCGCGGGGTACGTCTCGCCGCTGCTCATCCGCGTCAGCGAGGTCAGGGCCTCGGCGGCCGCCACGGCCCATGCCCGGCGCTCCGATTCCTGCGGTCCCACGGCCGTGGCGTTTCCGATCACCAGTACGGTCAGTCCTGCGACCAGCGGCTCGTCGGCGGACGGACCGTCGGCGGCTGCAGGGACCGCGGACCGCAGCAGTGCGGTGTAGCGGGTGGTGGAACCGGTCTGCTGCGCCTCACGGGCCCGACGGGCGGCATAGGAGCGGTTCTTCTTGGGCGACACGGTGCACTCGATCCTGGCGGGTCCGCCCACGCGCCGCCCGCCCGGTCCAAGGGCACGACAGAGATCCACGGGCGTCGGGGGAAGCCCCCGTGACTCCTTGGTCGGCGGCGCCCGGCGTCCCGGCGTGGGCGGGGATCGGGCAGCGACGATCGGCAGTGCGTGTCCAGCCGGGGATCATGCTAGCGGACGTGGACCCGACCTGTTGGTCCGATGGGGCCGGCAGGTCGGATCTCTTCGGCCGGCTCCCGCAGATGCACGGAGGTTCCGTCCTCGGAGACCGTGTACCAGGTGCCGTCCCCCGCTGCGCGGGCAGGCCCCGGGACGGGAACGGGTAGGAGATCTCGCCGCGCATCCCCGGTACGTCGACCGGCCGGTGGCGCGCCGCGCCGTACCGGGCGTCGCACTCCGAGGTACCGGCAACCAGGGTGTCCTCGTCGACGAAGGCCGCGTCGGAGTCCCAGTACACCCTGTCCCCGCCCGTACTCCCCGGGTGCGTCGGCACGGCGTCCCGGACGGGCTCACCGCAAGGAGGACCTGCTCGACGCCGATGGGTTCGGCGGTCAGCTGCTGCCCGTCCCAACGCGCCCGGTGTCGCGGCGCACCGGGATGTATGCAGGAGGCATGGAATCTCGGTGGCGGTTGGATCTGCGGAGGCCGCAACAGCAGAGCCGGGCGCTGATCCTCATCCCGTTGGCGCTGATCGTGGTCATCTCCGTCGTGGACATGCTGGCTCCGCCGGAGGTGCACCTCGGGCCGCTGCTGGTCGCCGCCCCGGCGATCACCGCTTCGTTCGCCGGCCCGTGGACGACCAGCGCCGTCGGGGCGGCGGCCGTCGTGGCCCAGATCGTCGTCGCGGCGGTGCGGACCACCCTGGTCGACCTCAACCATTCGGTCCAGATCGTCGCGCTGGCGTTGACCTCCCTGCTCGTCGCCCTCTTCGCGCATCTGCGCGAGCAGCACGAGAGGGAGATGACGCAACTGCGTTCGGTCGCCGAGGCCGCGCAGGCCGTGCTCCAGCGACCCATTCCCGCCCGGATGGGCCCGCTGCGCATCGCGTCGGTCTACCTGGCCGCGGAGGCCGAGGCCCTGATCGGCGGCGACCTGTACGCTGCGGTGCGCACCCGGTGGGGAAGCAGGTTCCTCGTCGGCGACGTGCGCGGCAAGGGCCTGGAGGCGATCGGTGAGGCGTCCTTGGTGCTCGGCGCCTTCCGGACCGCGGCCTACCGGCAGGTCGACCTGCCCCGCCTGGTCACCCACCTGGAGAAGGCGGTCTTCGGCGACACGGGCGACACCGGCACCCCGGCAGACGGCGCCGGGGGAGCCGACGCGGACGCCGGCGAGTCGTTCATCACCGCAGCCGTTCTCGACATCCCCGACACGGAGCCGGTGATCCACCTCGCGGACTGCGGACACCCACCCCCGCTGCTGCTGCGCGACGGTCGGGTGACGCCACTCGAATTCCGGCGGCCCGCTCCCCCACTGGGCCTCACCGAGCTGGCCGGATCCGAGATCGAGGTCGAGACCTTCGCCTTCCAGGAGGGCGACACCGTGCTGCTGTACACGGACGGTGTCATCGAGGCGCGCAACGAATCCGGTGCCTTCTACCCCCTCGCCGAACGGCTGGCCTCATGGCCGCCCGGCGATCCCCACGCCCTCCTGCAGCGACTCTGCCAGGACCTCCTCACCCACGTGGGCGGGCGGCTGGGCGATGATGCGGCGATGGTCGCCATCAAACGCGACACCACGACCACCGCGTCGGCCGGCGTCCCGTCGGCTGCCGCCGGATCGCCGGGAGCGTGAGTGCAGCCTGCCGCGAGGGAAGGCTGCCCGGCAGTCTGGAACCGGAGGAGCAGCCGCCGGCTGCCGGGCTGCGGGAACGCTCGGCCACCCGGACCATGGCGGGCATCCTGCAAACCGTCGATCCCGTGATCCAATCGCGCGGATGTCCCGGCCGCGGCCGACGGAACGCCGGGCCCCGTCAGCCCGGTTCACCCCCGCTGCCCTCGACCGCGAACCGCAGGGTGACCAACTCGAAGGGCCGGAGCCGTAGTTCTGTCGTGCCCTCGCCCCTCGGGCGTTCCAGGAGGTCGCAGCGGTCCACCCGGGTGTACTCGAAGCCCGGCGCGACGCGGACGCGGGCCCGGCCGCCGCAGGACTCGTACAGCCGGACGACGACGTCGCCGCTGCGGTCGTCGGCGAGCTTCACGGCACTGACGACCACGGCGTCGTCGTCGAGCGTGATCAGCGGAGCGACCTCCGCGGCCCCGGGAACCCGCCGTTCCGGCAGGCCGATCCGGTAACCCTCGCGGACCGCCGCGCAGACGTCCGCACCGGGGACGAGCGCGTGCCGGAAGCGGTGCAGCCCCTGGTCGGTGTGCGGGTCGGGGAAGCGCGGGGCGCGCAGCAGGGAGACCCGGACGGTGGTCGTGGTGCCGCCGTCCTCCGGGCGTACCGTGCGGGTCACGTCGTGGCCGTAGGTGGAGGCGGTGACCAGGGCGACGCCCCAGCCGGGCTCCTCCAGGTGGACGAAACGGTGGTTGCAGGCCTCGAACTTGGCCGCCTCCCAGCTGGTGTTGGTGTGGGTCGGCCGGTACAGGTGGCCGAACTGGGTCTCGGCGGCGTACCGGTCGGTGCGCACGTCGAGCGGGAAGGCGACCTTGAGGAACTTCTCGGTCTCGTGCCAGTCGACCTCGGTGTCGAGGTCGAGCCGCCCGGACCCGGCGGTGAGGGTGACGGTCTGGACGGCCCGGGAGGACCCGAAGGTACGGGTCGCCCGGACCGCGACGGCCTCGGGCCCGGAGGCGGCGACCTCCAGCGAGTCCAGGGCGGTCAGGTCGGTGACGGTGTTGCGGTAGAAGGAGTCGACGTCCCAGGCGTCCCACATGGTGGGGAAGTCCGGGTGGATCTGCAGCAGGTTGGCGGCCGCACCGGGGGCGAGGGCCTCCCGGCCGGAGGCGCAGTCCAGCACCGACACCACCAGCCCGCGCGCGTCGACGACGACCTGCAGCAGACCGTTGTCCAGCAGGTGGCCGCCGTCCGGCCGGGCTTCGACCGTACAGCCGCCGGCGGCGGGGGCCGCGGGCCGGGCGCCGCCGGCCGGCACTCCCCCGCGTTCGTGCGGGGCGGCGTTGAAGACGAGGGTGCCGTCCCCCTCGCCGGCCAGCGCCCGCTGCGCCCGGGCGGTGATCGCGGCCAGTTCCTCCGTCACTGCGGCGTACGTCCGTTCGGCCTCCCGGTGCACCCAGGCGATCGAGGAGCCGGGCAGGATGTCGTGGAACTGGTGCAGCAGCACGGTCTTCCAGATCCGGTCCAGTTCCTCGTACGGGTACGGGAGCCGGGCCCGTACCGCCGCGGTGGCGCACCACAGTTCGGCCTCGCGCAGCAGGTTCTCGCTCGCCCGGTTGCCCTGCTTGGTCCTGGCCTGGCTGGTGAGCGTGGCGCGGTGCAGTTCGAGGTAGAGCTCGCCCGTCCAGACGGGCGGGTCGGGGTATTCGCGCTCCGCCTTCGCAAAGAACTCGGCGGGCCGCTCCCACCGCACCCGGGCCGATCCCTCCAGGTTCCGCAGGCGTGCCGCCTTGGCGACCATCTCGCGGGTGGTTCCGCCGCCGCCGTCGCCCCAGCCGGTCGGGGCGAGGGAGCGCCGGGCCCGGCCCTTCTCCTTGAAGTTGCGGGCGGCGTGGGCGATCTCCTTGCCCTGCATGGAGCAGTTGTAGGTGTCGACGGGCGGGAAGTGGGTGAAGATCCGGGTGCCGTCGATGCCCTCCCAGAGGAAGGTGTGGTGCGGGAAGGTGTTGACCCGGCTCCACGAGATCTTCTGGGTCAGCAGCCGTGTGGACCCGGCCGCCTTGATGATCTGCGGCAGCCCGCCGGCGAAGCCGAAGGTGTCGGGCAGCCAGGCCTCCTCGTTCTCGATGCCGAACTCCTCCAGGAAGAAGCGCTTGCCGTGGACGAACTGACGGGCCATCGCCTCGGATCCGGGCATGTTGGTGTCGGACTCCACCCACATGCCGCCGGCCGGGACGAACCGCCCCTCCGCGACCGCCTTCTTGACCCGGGCGTAGACCTCGGGCCGGTGCTCCTTGATCCAGGCGTACTGCTGGGCCTGGGACATGGTGAAGACGAAGTCGGGCTCCTCCTCCAGCAGCGCGGTCATGTTGGCGGTGGTCCGGGCGACCTTGCGGACGGTCTCGCGCAGCGGCCACAGCCATGCGGAGTCGATGTGGGCGTGGCCGACGGCGCTGATCAGGTGCGCGGACGGCTCGGCGGGCGAGGCGAGCACCGTCTCCAGCTCGCGCCGGGCGGCGGCCGCGGTGCCGTTGACGTCCAGCAGGTCGACCACATCGAGCGCCCGTTCGACCGCGCGGAGGATCTCCCAGCGGCGGGCGCCCTCGACCGGGAGTTCCGCCATCAGTTCGCCGAGCACCTCCAGGTCGACGACCAGCTGCCACACCGTCTCGTCGAAGACCGCGAGGTCGATCCGCTCCAGCCGGTACTGCGGCCGCTCCCCGGCGGTCTCCTTGTCGCCGAGCCCGGTGGGCAGGAAGGGGTGGTAGTCCAGGATCACGGGGTTGGAGGCGGCCTCGACGTGCAGCAGCACCTCCTCGCCGCCCACCGCGGGCGCGGCGATCCGCACCCACTGGTTGCGCGGGTTGAGACCCTTCACCGGGGTGCCGTCGGGCCGGTAGACCAGGCCCTCGCACTGGAAGCCCGGCATGTCGGCGTCGAACCCGAGGTCGATCAGCGCCTCGACCGTCCGGCCCGCCCAGGCGTCGGGGACGGTGCCGGAGACGGTCAGCCAGCTCGTTCCCCAGGGCGCGCCCCACTGCGCACCGGCCGCGATCGGGGTGCGCGGCGCGGCCAGGCCCTCCGCGACGGGCACCGGCTCGTCGGGAGCCGTCCAGATCGACACCTCCAGCGGAACCGACTCGGGGTACACGGCCGGCCGGATGCGCTCCTCCAGGACGCGCTTGAGCCGGGACTCGACGAGGTTGCGGTCATCGTGCATGCGGGCTGCTCCCAGGGTGGCGGATGGTTCGAGCGGGCCTAGGGCTTGTCGTCAAAGGCACACGGGAGGTGCCCCCACGCACCCCTAGCGGACCTGGTCGACGGTGACGAGTTCGGTGACGCCCCGGGCGGACAGGTGAGCCGCGTCCGTGGCGCGTCCGGCGAGGACGGCGGCCGGCCGGGCGCCGGTGGCCGCCATCCGCATGAACGCCTCGAAGTAGGGCCCGCCGGGCGCGCAGACCGAGCGGTCCGGGGCGTCGTCCGGCAGGTCGAGGACGAGTCCGGTGGTCCGCACCGGCGGCGGGGTCCACTCGGCGCGGACCTCCGCCGCCAGGGCGGCGACCGTCGCGCCCGCCGGCTTGGTCTCCCGCGCGTTGGTCAGCAGGCCGAGGCCGTACTCGAGTTCGGGGAAGTCCGCGAGGGCGCGGTCGACGTCGTGCGAGCACCACCAGGTGATGCCCCACAGGTCCGGGCAGTCCAGGGCGTTGGCGACGGTCGTCCGGGCGAACGCCGCGGCCCGCCCGGCCGGGATGTGCGGGGCGGGCGCGCCGACTTCCTGGAGCCAGACCCGGCGGTGCGGGTCGTCCGCCCAGGCCTTGGACAGTTCGATCAGGTAGGCGGCGTGCTGCCCGGTGGCGGCGGCCTCGGGGCCGTGCCGCTGTGCGGTGCCGTTGAACACCCAGGAGTGGACGGCGGTGGTCCTGCCGATCCGGGCGGCGTGCGCGGGGGTGAACGGGTGGCCGTCCCGGTACCAGGCGGCGTCGTACGCGGCGTGCAGGTGGAGGCGGCCGGGTGCGCCCTCCTCGCAGGCGGTGAGCATCCGGTGCAGCCAGGCCTCGGCCTGGGCCGGGGTGATCCGGTCCGGGTCGGGGTGCGGGTGGCCGGAGAACTGGTCGATCTCGTTGCCGACGGTCATGCCGATGAAGTTGGGCCGGTCGGCGAGGGCGGCGGCGAGCGTGCGCAGGTAGGCGCGCTGGCCGTCGATCACCTCGGGGTCGGTGAAGAGGTTTCGGCGGTGCCAGGTGGTCGTCCAGGCGGGCAGGAAGTCGAAGCTGGACAGGTGTCCCTGGAGGCCGTCGACGGCCACGTCCAGGCCGCGTTCGGCGGCGGCGTCGGCGAGGGCGACCAGCTGCTCGACGGCCCGGGGGCGGATCAGCGTGCGGTTGGGCTGGAAGAGCGGCCACAGCGGGAAGACCCGCAGGTGGTCCAGGCCGAGTGCGGCGATCGAGTCCAGGTCGGCGCGCACCTCGTCCGGCTCGAAGTCCAGCCAGTGGTGGAACCAGCCCCGGCTGGGCGTGTAGTTGACGCCGAAGCGCGGGGGCCGGACGGTCTCGGTCATGCGGCGGCGGGTTCCTTCGTGAGTCGCGGTCATCCCTTGACGGCCCCTTCCTCGACGCCCCGGAAGAAGAACCGCTGCAACGAGGCGAAGACGACGACGATCGGCAGGAAGGCGATCATCGTGCCTGCGGCGATCAGCCGGGGGTTGGCGCTGAAGGTGCCGTTCAGGTACTGCAGGCCGACGGTGAGCGTGTACTTGCCCGGGTCGTTGAGGACGATCAGCGGCCACAGGAAGTCGTCCCAGGCGCCGATGAAGGTGAAGATGACGACCACGCTGAGCATGCCGCGCACGTTCGGCAGGCCGACGTGGACCAGCCGCTGCCACACGTTGGCGCCGTCGACCAGGGCGGCGGCGTCCAGGTCGGGCGGGACGGCCCGGAAGGCGGTGCGCATCAGCAGCACGTTCAGCATCGCGATCGCGCCGGGCAGGGCCACCCCGGCCAGGGTGTCGGTCAGGCCGAGGCTGCGCACCGTGACGTACTGGGAGACGACGGTGACCTCGCCCGGCAGGACGAGGGTGGCCAGGAACAGGCCGAGGACGAGGCGCGCGCCGCGGAAGCGCAGCCGGGCCAGCGCGAAGCCCGCCAGGGTCGCGCCGGCCGCGTTGCCGATCACCGCGATCGCCGCCACCACCAGGGAGTTGGCGGCGTACGTCCAGACCGGGACGGTGTCCGTGACCTCGGTGTAGTTGGCGAGGGTCGGCTCCTGCGGCAGGAAACCGGGGGTGCGGGACCAGACGTCCTCGCCGGGCCCCTTGAGCGAGGTGGACAGCTGCCACAGGAACGGGCCCACGGTGAGCAGCAGGACGAGCACCAGCAGCAGGTAGCGGGCGGCCCTCTCGGCCGGAGACGGGGTGCTGAATCCTCGGGCCATCGGTCAGGCCGCCTTCCTGCCGAGCCGGGCGAGCAGCAGCATCGGTCCGACGGTGATCGCGAACAGCAGCAGGCTGAGCGCCGAGGCGTAGCCGATGTGCCCGGTGAAGCCGCGGCTGTACAACTGGATGAGCATCACCACCGACATGTCGCGGCCGCCCGGGCCGCCGGTGCCGTGGGAGAGCACGTACAGCTCGGAGAAGACCCGCAGGGCGGAGACCGAGATGAGCACCGAGACCAGCAGCATGGTGGGGCGCACCCCGGGGAGGGTGACGTGCCAGAAGCGCCGGGCGGCCGACGCTCCGTCGACGGCGGCGGCCTCGTGGAGTTCGCGGCCGACGTTCCCGAGCGCCGACAGGTAGATCACCATGTAGTAGCCGAGCCCCTTCCACACCGTCAGGCCGATCGCGCTGAAGAGCAGCAGCCAGCGGTCGGTGAGGAAGGAGACCGGCCGCGCGGCCAGGCCGAGTTGGCCGAGCAGGCCGTTGAGCAGGCCACGGTCGTCCAGCACCCATCCCCAGATCAGCGCGACCACCACGGCGGAGGCGATGACCGGGGTGTAGAAGGCGGTGCGGAAGAAGGTGATGCCGGGGAGCCTCCGCTCCACCAGCAGGGCGAGCAGCAGCGGCAGCAGGGTGAGCAGCGGGAGGCAGATCAGCAGGTAGACGATGCTGTTGATCAGCGCGTCCACCAACTGGTCGTCTTCCAGGGCGCGATGGTAGTTGGCGAGGCCGGTGAAACGGCCGCCGCCGAGCGGGCGGGCGTTGGTGAACGAGAGGATCACCGTGTTGACGGCCGGCCACAGGTTGAAGACGGCGAGCCAGAGCACGGCCGGGCCGGCCAGCAGCCAGGGGGTGAACCAGCGCCGGTGGGTCATCGGGGTGCCTTCCTCGAGAGGGGCGGGCGGACCCGGGCAGTCCCTGCGGTCAGGACCGGGCGGCTTCCTGCGGTCAGGACCGGGCGGTTGCCCGCGGGCGGCGGCCGGGTGGGAGGCGGTCGCCGGCCGCGGGGCGCGGTCAGCCGCCGAGCAGCTTGTTGCAGCGGCTGACGGCGGTGTCCAGGGCCTGCTCGGAGCCGATCTCGCCGCTGATCGCCAGCGCGATCTGCTGGTTGACGACCGTGCTCATCGCGTCGTTGACCTGGACGGGCTGGAGCATCCGGGCCTTCCCCAGCGAGGTGAAGGCGATCACCTTGGCGTCGGAGGCGTTGCTGCCGTCGCTCCTGCTGAAGAACGGGTCGTCGGCGGAGGCCTTGGTGGAGGGGAAGATGCTGGTGAGGTGGGCGAAGGCGGCCTGGTTCCGCGCGTTGGTCACCCAGCGGGCGAGTGCCAGGGCGGCGGCCCGGTTCTTGCTGCTGCGTGCGACGGACAGGCCCTGCACGTACAGCGGCGGGGTGCCGATCGCCGGGGACGGGACGACCTTGGGCGCGAGGGTGGGGTTGTCGGTGGCGAGGCCGGTGATGTAGTTGCCGCCGCCGGTCGTCCAGGCGACGGTGCCGGCGTTGAAGAGCTTGGCGTTGCCGGCGTACGTCTCGGTGAGCACGTCCTTCGGCAGCAGGCCGTCCTTGTAGGCGTCGCGGTACTTGTCGAGCAGGGCGGCGGCCTCGGGGGTGTTGAAGGTGAAGCTCCTGCCGTCGTCCGCCATGAGCTTCACGCCGGCGTCGGCGAGGTCGCCGAGGCCCGGCTTGCGGCTCATCAGGTAGGTCGAGCCGCCGGACTTCTCCTTGACGGTCCTGGCCCGGGTCATCAGTTCGTCGAGGGTGGCCGGGGGCTTCTTCGCGTCCAGCCCGTACTTGGCGAGGAGTTCGGAGTTCCAGTAGTTGACGTCGGTGTTGAGGTACCAGGGGTAGCCGTAGGCGCCGTCCCGGCCGGCGAAGCGGTAGGCGTCGATGCCGCCCTCGACGTAGTCGTCGGCCAGTTTCGGGTCGGCAGCGGCGACGTCGAGCAGCATGCCCCGTGCGGCGAGCGGCAGCGCGAAGTCGGGCGGGAGGTTGACCACGTCGGGCAGGGTGCCGCCGGAGGCCTGGCTGAGCACCTTGTCCGAGTAGCCGTCGCCGGGTTGGTCGAGCCACTCCACCCGGACGCCGGGGTACTGCTGCTGGAAGGCGTCCAGGACGCCCTGCATGTAGTCGGTGAACTTCGGCTTGAGGGCCCAGGTCTGGATCGAGACCCTGCCCGTGACCTCGGCGCCGGCGGTCACGGCCGGGCCGTCCGGGCCGGTGTCCGGGTCGCTCAGGCCGCAGCCCGCGAGTGTCGCGACCGCGACTGCGGCCAGTGCCAGCCGTGCCCAGTGGCTTCCTAACATGCGGCGTCTCCCGATCCGTCGAGCAGGCATTCGTCGAGCAGGGCCCCTGAAGCTCTACTAAAGCCCTTTAGCGCTTCGGCAGCATCTCCCTGGCTACACTCGCCGTCAAGGGAGCGCGCACCAGAAATCTCCGAGGAGGGCCCGCCCGATGCCCAGACCGACGATCGCCGACATCGCCCGCGAGGCCGGGGTCTCCAGCGGCGCGGTGTCGTTCGCGCTGAACGGCCGGCCGGGGGTGAGCGAAGCGACCAGGACCCGGATCCTGCAGGTCGCCGAGCGCATGAACTGGCGGCCGCACAGCGCGGCCCGCGCCCTGGGCGGGGCCCGGGCGCGGGCGGTCGGGCTGGTGCTAGCCCGCCCGGCGCGGACCATCGGACTGGAACCCTTCTTCGGGCAGTTGCTGTCCGGCTTGCAGGCCGGGCTGTCCGGCGACGGCACCGCCCTCCAGCTGCTGGTCGTCGAGGACACCGCGGCCGAGATCGAGGTGTACCGGCGCTGGGCGTCCGAGCACCGCGTGGACGGCTTCGTCGTGGTCGACCTGCAGGTCCACGACCCGCGCGTGCCGGTGCTGGAGGAGCTGGCGGTGCCCGCGCTGGTGATGGGCGGGCCGGGCCGGCACGGCTCGTTGCCCAGCGTCTGGGCCGACGACCGGGAGGCGATGGTGTCGATCGTCGACTACCTGGCGGCGCTCGGGCACCGCCGGATCGCCCACCTGGCCGGGCTGCCCGCCTTCCAGCACACCCGGCGCCGGATCCGGGCGGTGCGCGACTGCGCACGGCGGCTCGGGCTCACCGAGGCGGTGTCGCTGCCGACCGATTTCTCCGACGCCGAGGGCGCCGCCGCCACCCGGGCGCTGCTGGCCCGCCGTCAGCGGCCGACCGCGATCATCTACGACAGCGACGTGATGGCCGTGGCCGGACTCCGCGTGGCTGCCGAGATGGGCGTCGCCGTCCCCGACGACCTGTCGGTCGTCTCCTTCGACGACTCGGCACTGGCCCGGATCGTCCACCCGTCGCTGACGGCGCTCTCCCGCGACACCTTCGCGCTCGGCGAGCAGGTCGCCCGGGAACTGCTGGCCGTGATCGTCGATCCGTCCGCCGCCCGTGACGTCCAGAACCCGACGCCCCGGCTGACCGTCCGCGAGTCCACCGCCCGCGCGGCCTCTTGACACCACGAACTAAAGCTCTTTAGCCTGCGGGACGCTCGCCGCTCCACGTCATCCGCACCACCACTGCACCAGCAACCGCCCCCCGCTGGACCGGAGTCCCGGATGAAACGACGTCTCGCCATGCTGCTGAGCACCACCCTCGCCGCGTTATCGGCCGTCCTTCTCGCCCCCGCCCCGCAGGCCGCGGCCGACACCGGCGGAAGCCAGCCGTACGCCTCCTACTGGTACCCGAACACGATCCTCGACTGGGATCCCGCCACGGACCCCGACGCCCGGTTCAACCGGGCCACCGTCCCGCTCCGCCCCCGCACGTCGGACCCGGCGCTCAAGGCCAACGCCAACGCCCGCCCCGGCGAGGGCAAGGTGGTCTCGCTGGTGTCCTTCGGGCCGACGTCGAACAACCCCTCGCAGGGCTCCACCGACCCGAACTACTACGCCTTCGGCCACTGGCAGTACGTCGACACGCTGGTGTTCTGGGGCGGCTCGGCAGGCGAGGGCCTGATCCTCGCCCCGAACCCGACCGTGATCGACGCCGCCCACCGCAACGGCGTGAAGGTGTACGGCACGGTCTTCTTCCCGCCCACCGCGTACGGCGGCCGGCTCCAGTGGGTGCGCGACTTCGCCCGGAAGTCCGACAGCCGCTACCCGGTCGCCGACAAACTGGTGCAGGCCGCGCAGTACTACGGCTTCGACGGCTGGTTCGTCAACCAGGAGACGGACGGCGGCGATCCGGCGCTCGCCACCGCGCTGCGCGACGAGATGCGCTACGCCCGCTCGCTCGGGCCGGTCGAGTTCATGTGGTACGACGCGATGACCGAGTCCGGCTCGGTGAGCTGGCAGAACGCCCTCACCTCCGCCGACGACGCGTTCCTCCAGGAGTCCGGGCAGCGGACCTCGGACTCGATGTTCCTCAACTTCGGCTGGTCCGCCGCCGGCCTCGACTCCTCCCGGACACTGGCCCGCTCGCTCGGCCGCAGCGAGTACGAGCTGTACTCCGGCATCGACACCGAGGCCGACGGCTACAACACCTCGGTGAACTGGAACGCGCTCTTCCCCGCGGACAAGCCGCACACCACCTCGCTGGGCCTCTACCGCCCGGAGTGGACGCACACCTCGGCCACCGGCCGCGCCGACTCCTACGCACGCGAGGCACGTTACTGGGACGGCGCCAACGGCGACCCGTCGAACACCGCGACCTCCTCGTCCTGGAAGGGCCTCGCCGGCTACGTCCCCGAGTCCTCGCCGATCACCGCCAAACCGTTCGTCACCTCCTTCGACGCCGGTCAGGGCGACTTCTGGAACTCCGGCGGCGTACGGGTCTCCTCCACCGGCTGGAACAACCTCTCCGTCCAGGACGTCCCGCCGACCTACCGCTGGCTGGTCTCCTCCCCCGGCACCAGGATCACCCCGTCGATCGACTTCACCGACGCCTACGAGGGCGGCTCCGCGCTTCGCCTCACCGGCGCCCTCGACTCCGACAACACGGTGCGGCTGTACCAGACCAGGCTGCCGGTGGCCGCGGACACCCGCCTCGACGTCGTCCTGAAGACCCCGGCTGCCGGGGCCACCCACCTCCGGGCGGCGGTCGCCTTCACGGACTCGCCGACCGTCTTCACCACCCTCGACCTCGGCTCCACCACCACGGCGGGCTGGGAGCGCCGGACGCTCGACCTGTCGCCGTACGCCGGGCGCACCATCGCCCAGCTGGGGTTGCAGACCAACGGCACCACGCCCTCCCTCGACATCAGGGTCGGCCAACTCGCCGTCCGTGACGGTACGGTGGACACGGCCGCCGCCCCGAGCGGGCTCACCGTCCTCGGCTCCACCGACGTCGGCCCGACCCGCAAGTCCGTGCGGCTCGCCTGGACGCCCTCCGCCACCGGCGCGGTCCACCACTACGAGGTGTACCGGCGCAACCCGGACGGCAGCCGCACCTTCCTCGGCGCGACGCCGAACACCGCCTGGTTCGTCCCGCAGCTCGACCGGGCCGGCACCGAGACGTCGACCGTGCTGGACGTCGAGGCGGTCTCCACCGAGTACGGCCGCTCGGCCACCGCGAGCACCACCGTCACCTGGTCCGCGGCGGCGAGCAGCAACCTGGCACTGAACCGCCCGGCCACCGCGTCCGGCCGGTGCAACGGCAACGAGACCGCGGCGAAGGCCGTCAACGGCTCGGTGTCCGGCGGCAACGGCGACAAGTGGTGCACGCTGACCGGCAGCAAGTGGTTGGAGGTGGACCTCGGCTCGGCCCGCAGCCTGACCTCCTTCGTGGTCGCGCACGCCCAGGCGGGCGGTGAGAGCCCGTCGTGGAACACCCGCGACTTCACCGTCCAGGTCCGTAACGCCACCACCGACCCGTGGACCACCGCCGTCACCGTCACCGGCAACACCGCCGCGACCACCACCCACCCGGTCTCCCTCACCGCCCGCTACGTCCGGCTGGTGATCACCACCCCGACCCGGACCACCGATCCGGCCGCCCGTATCTACGAGTTCGAGGCCTGGGGCACGTAGCGGCGCCCCCACCACCGCACCCCTCCGCCCGCAGCGGACGGGCCGCGCCGCCGTGGCGTGCGACGCGGCCCGCCCGCTCGGGCCTAACCTCGTACCAGGGTCCGCCCCGAGGAAGGACACCCCGTGTCGGTCGTCCGCATCACCCGTGTCGCCTCCACCGACCTGTTCACGGGCACCGAGGCCGCGCCGCGCCAGGTCTTGCGGATGACGGTGGACGGCCCGCCGTGCCGCATCGACGTGACCGGCCCCGGCGTCCGCGGCAGTGCGACCGGCACGGGCCCCGTCGAGGTCCCGCTGGAGGTCGACGACCCGGTCCCCGGCGAGCGCCGCCGGGTCACCGTGACCGCCGGCGACGGCGAGGCCCCCGGCGAGCTGGAGGTCGCCGAGCCCGGCTGGACGATGTTCATGGTCCCGCACTTCCACTACGACCCGGTCTGGTGGAACACCCAGGCCGCGTACACCTCGCCCTGGGAGCTGCTGTCCGGCGACGCCACCACCCGCCCGCTCTGGGAGCGCAACGGCTTCGCCCTGGTCGACGCGCACCTGGAACTGGCGCAGCGCGACCCGGTGTACACGTTCGTGCTCGCCGAGGTCGACTACCTCAAGCCGTACTTCGACCAGCACCCCGAGCGCCGGGCGCAGCTGCGGGAGCTGCTGGCGAGCGGGCGGGTGGAGCTGGTGGGCGGCACCTACAACGAGCCGAACACCAATCTGACCGGCACCGAGACCACCATCCGCAACCTGCTGTACGGCATCGGCCACCAGCGCGACATCCTCGGCGGGGATCCGCGGACCGCCTGGCAGTTGGACGTCTTCGGCCACGATCCCCAGTTCCCGGGCCATCTGGCTGCCGCCGGGCTGACCGGCAGTGCCTGGGCGCGCGGGCCGTTCCACCAGTGGGGGCCGATCCAGAAGAACTTCCGGGAGGCCAAGGACGACGCGACGGTGATGCAGTTCCCGAGCGAGTTCGAGTGGATCTCGCCGTCCGGGCGCGGGGTGCTCACCCACTACATGCCGCACCACTACTCGGCGGGCTGGTGGATGGACTCCTCCCCCGACCTGGCCGCCGCCGAGCAGGCGGTGTACGAGCTGTACCGCAAGCTGAAGCCGGTCGGCGCGACGAGGAACCTGCTGCTACCGGTCGGCACCGACTACACCCCGCCGAACAAGTGGGTCACCGAGATCCACCGGTCGTGGGCGGCCAAGTACGTGTGGCCGCGGTTCGTCTGCGGCACCCCGCGGGACTTCCTGACCGCCGTCCGGGCCGAACTCGAGCTTTCGGGCCGCAAGTTGAGTCCTCAGACCCGGGACATGAACCCTGTGTACACCGGCAAGGACGTCTCCTACATCGACACCAAGCAGGCCCAGCGGGCGGCCGAGACGGCGGCGCTGGACGCGGAGCGGTTCGCCACCCTGGCCGCGGTGCAGGGTCTCGGCCGGTACCCGGAGGCGGCGCTCGACAAGGTGTGGCGCCACCTCGCTTACGGCGCGCACCACGATGCGATCACCGGCTCCGAGTCCGACCAGGTCTACCTGGACCTGCTGGGCGGCTGGCGCGAGGCCCACGACCTGGCCGCCGCCGTACGGGACGCCTCGCTCGAAGCACTGACCGGCGGGATCGGCACCGGCGACGACCGAGCGGTGGTGGTCGCCAATTCCCTGTCCTTCCGGCGCTCCGGCGTGGTGTCGCTCCGGCTGCCGAACGGCCTCGACGGCGTGCAGGTGCTCGACCAGGACGGACGGCCGGTGCCCTGCGCGGTCGACCGGGGCACGCTGCACTTCCGTGCCGACGAGGTTCCGGCACTCGGCTGGCGCACCTACACGCTGGCCGACGGCCCGGCCGACCCCCTGTGGCAGGCCGCGGAGGGCCTCACCGCCGCCAACGCCCGCTACCGGGTGACCGCGGACCCGGCACGCGGCGGCGCGCTCGGCTCCGTCCACGACCTGCTGCACGGAAGGGAGTTGCTGCGCGAGGGCGAGGTCGGCAACGAGCTGCGGGTGTACGAGGAGTACCCGCAGCACCCGGACTTCGGCGAGGGGCCGTGGCACCTGGTCCCGAAGGGCCCGGTCGTCGGTTCGTCCGCCGGGGCCGCCACCGTGCGGCGCGAGAGCGGCCCGCTGGGCGAACGGCTGGTGGTCGACGGCACCGTCGACGGCATCGCCTACCGGCAGACGGTGACCCTCTGGGACGGCCTGGACCACGTCGACTTCCGGACGGCGCTGGCCGACTTCGCCGGCGCCGACCGGCTGCTGCGGGTGCGCTTCCCGGCCGATCTGCCGGGCGGCCTCCCGGTGAGCGAGGTGGCGGGAGCGGTGGTCGGGCGCGGCTTCG
The DNA here is from genome assembly GCF_040702125.1 of Kitasatospora sp. NPDC085895. Classification (NCBI taxonomy): domain Bacteria; kingdom Bacillati; phylum Actinomycetota; class Actinomycetes; order Kitasatosporales; family Streptomycetaceae; genus Kitasatospora; species Kitasatospora sp. NPDC085895. Next base: position 20,751 of record NZ_JBFBJY010000084.1, read on the forward strand.
CACTGCCGGACGTGGACGCTGCCGAGGCGCCCTGGACGCTCGACAATCCGGCCAACACCTGGTTCGGCCTGGGATCGACCGCCCGCGTCTCGCTCACCGACCCGGACGGCGCCCCGCTCGGGGACCGGGCGATCGGCGTGGCCGAGGTGATCGTTCCCAGCGCCGACGATGCCCACGGCGCACGGGAGTTGGTGGTCGCCCTGGCCCGGGTCGGGGTGACCGCGACCACCACGAGTGCCGACCGGGCCCGGTACGGCTGGCTCGACGTGGACTCCAACCTGCCCGATGTCCGGATCGTCCTCGGCGGTCCCGGCACCAATCCGGCTGCGGCGGCGCTGCTTGAACGGGCCGGCGCCGAGCACGCGGCCGTCCTCGCCGAGCACGGCGCGGTCTGGGTGCCCGCCGACAAGCCGCTGCACGAGGTCTGGCAGCCCAACGCCGACCTGCGCGACCTGGGGGCCCTGCCCGCACTGATCGCCACCGATCCGGCCGCGCTCGCCGCCGACCTCGCCGACGCCGTGATCCGCGCCGTCTGCCCGGGCCGCCTCCCCGACGGTGAACGGCTCGCCGACCGCACCGTGGCCCTGCTCACCCGCGGACTGCCCGGGTTCGCCGTCGACCCGTCCGGCGCCCTCCACCTGTCGCTGATGCGCTCCTGCACCGGCTGGCCGTCCGGCGTCTGGATCGACCCGCCGAGGCGCACGCTGCCGGACGGTGCGTCGTTCCAACTCCAGCACTGGACCCACGAGTTCCGGTACGCCCTGGCCGGCGGCGACGGCGACTGGCGGGCCCAGCACCTGCCGGCGCAGGGCCAGGAGTTCAACCACCCGCTGCACGCCCGGCCGCTCCCGCCCGGCCGGGCCGGCGGAGTACCCCGGACCTGCTCCTGGCTGCGGGTCGAACCGGAGCGGGAGGTGCTGCTGTCCGCGCTGAAGCCGACCGGCAACCCGATCGCGCACGGTTCCGCGGCGGCCGTCTCCCCCGGGTCGTCGGTCACCCTGCGACTGATCGAGTCCACCGGTCTCGGGCGGACGGCCCGGCTGGACGGCTCGCTGCGGCTCTCCGCGCTGCGCGCCGCCGACCTGCTGGAGCAGCCGGGCGGGACACCGGCCGGTCCGGTACCAACCGGTCTGGTGCTGGCCGGCTCGGAGGTGGTCACGGTGACGGCGGTACCAAAGGCCACGGCCCCCGGTCCGGTGACCGCCGCACTGGGGCCGACGGCCGAGGCTGCGCAGCCCGTCCACGCCCGGTACTGGCTGCACAACCGGGGCCCCGCGCCGATGGGGTACCTGCCGGTGTCGGTCGGTCTCTCCCCCGGCCTGGTCCGCACGGCCGGCCGTCCGGTCGAGCTGTCCGCCGTCCTCGCCTCGCACCTGGTGGACGCCGAGGTGGAGGGCGCCGCCGAGGTCCTCGCCCCCGACGGCTGGCAGGTCTCCGTCCGCCGCCGCCCGTACCGGCTCGTCCCCTCCGGGCATGTGCGCTTCCCGCTGACGCTCGACCCGCCGGCCGGCACCGAGCCCGGCCTGTACTTCGTCGCCGTCCGCACCGAGTACGGCGGCCAGCTCGTCGAGGACGTCGCCACCATCGCCGTCGGCGACCTGCCCGCGCTGCTGCCCGCCGACGGCGGGGCACCCGAGGACTGGACGGCCGCCCAGGGCACCCGGGCCGCCGACGGACGCGACACCGGCCTGTCCGTCTCCGTCACCACCCCCTCGGTCCGACTGTCGCCGGGCCGGCGCGGCACGCTCGGCGTCGTCCTCGGCAACCGTACCCGTGGCGAGATCCGCGGCGAGCTGCAGGTGGTCGCCCCCTTCGGCTGCTGGGACGCACTCCCCGACCCCGTCCGCGGCTTCACCGTGCCGGCCGGCGCCCGGCACACCGTCACCTTCGACGTCGCCGTCCCGGCCGACGCCGAGCCCGGCGCCTACTGGGCGCTGGCGAAGGTGATGTGGTTCGGCCGCTGCCAGTACGCGCCGACGGTGGAGCTGGTGATCGAGCCGTGACCGCCGGACCCGCCCTGCTCGGACTGCTCGACGGCCACCCGCTCCCCCGCGCCGAGCTGGACCGACGGCTGGCCGCGCTCCGTGCCGGCCCGAGGTCCTCCGCGCTGCCCGCCCCCGGCAGTGCGGAGGACCGCCAGCTCACCCGCTGGGTCGCCCAGGTCCTGCTCACCGAGGCGCTCTGCACCGCCGAGGCCGCCGCCCGCGGCCTCGACTGCGCGGCCGCCCCGCCGGTCCGCCTCGACCAGCGGGCCGCCGTCGAGTTGGGCTCGATCACCGCCGCGGCGTTCGAGGGCTGTGCGGCCGTCCGCGCGGTCTTCGCCGCCGTCACCGCCGACGTCGCCGTCCCGCAGCCCGGCCTCCACCGGCCCGCGCCCGTGCTCGCCACCGTGTGGGAACTCGCCACCCCCGACGGCGACTTCGAGGCGGACCCGGAGACCCTCCCCGTCGCGCTCGCCGCCGCCCTGCGCGCCGCCCCGCCAGGCCACCGGGTGACCGCGGCCGACTGGACGGCGGCGCTCGTGTCGACCCGCACCCGTACCGTCCCCGGCCCGGACGCGGCCCCCGACCCGCTCCCCCCGGCCCGCCGCCTCGCCTTCGTCCGCTGGCTCGACCACGCCCGCGCCCACCGCCTCACCCTCGTCCCCGGTCTCGAACATCCCGGCGATCCGGCGCAGCCCGACAACCACCACCGTCACTGATCCCACGCGGAACCGCACCGGCCGGAGAGCCGCGGGCCGAACGGCGGGAGGGCCGAACGGCGCCCTCACCGCCGGAGCACGAGCGGCCCACGCCGTGCCGGCGGGATCCCCGCGCACCACCCGACACGGGCCCGATGCCCGAGTACCGGGGAAATCGGCAGGTATGCGACCATACCCGCCATGTCCAGCACGTTTCCTCCGGACCGGGGCCCCGGCGCCCCGGCCGACCCCCGGCGCCGTCTCCTGCTCGAACTCGGTGCGGGCATGTTGGGCGGCGGCCTGCCCGTCCACGACGTGGAGGAGGAACTGCGCGGGCTCGGGCGGACGCTCGATGCACCCGATGTGCGGGTCGCCGCCCTGACCACCGGCCTGTTCGTGGCGCTCCACGCGGACGACCCCGCCGTGTTCGAGCCCGTCGGCCCCGCCCTGCGGTTCGAGCAGACCGCCGACGTCCTCGACGTGGTGCACCGGCTACGCACGGGCGGCCTCGACGGGCACCAAGCGCTGCGCGACCTGGACGCGGTCCGCCGGGCCCCGGCCCGCTGGCCGGTCTGGGTCGCGGATCTCGGGGTGCTGCCGGTCGGGGTCGGGCTCTGCCTCTACCTGCAGCCGGTGGCGGCGAACGTCCTCGCCGCCGCGCTCGGCTCGCTCATCGTGGTGGGCCTGACCATGACGGCCCGCCGACTGCCGCTGCTGCGGCCGCTGCTGCCGGTCACCGCAGGCTTCCTCGTCTCCGTCCTCGTGCTCGGGGCCGCCCGGGCCTCCCTGCTCGACGGACCGCTGCGCACGATCGTCGCCACCCTGGCGATCCTGCTGCCCGGCGGCCTCCTGGTGACCGGGCTGTCGGAGATCGCCGCGGGTGCGGCCAGCGCCGGGACGGCCAGGCTGGTGTCCGGCTCCGTGCAGCTGTCACTCTTCCTCGCCGGTGTGGTGGCCGCCGCCACCGCCACCGGCGTGCCCACCTCCGTGCTGACCAACACCCAGGTCGTCGCGCCGAGTTGGTGGGTCGTCTGCCTGGGCTTGGCACTTGCCGTGGCCGGAGTCGTGATCAACGTCAACACCCCGCCGCCCGCGATCCCGTGGATCGTCGCGGTGATCGCGGTGACCGCCGCCGTCCAGATCACGGTCACCACCACCAACGGCCCGGCGATCGGCGGTCTGGCCGGCGCGGTCACCGCCGCCACCGCCGCCACCGTCGCGCACTGGCTGCGTCGCGGCTCGTCCTGGCAGGTGCTCTACCTCCCCGCGTTCTGGGTCGTGGTGCCCGGCTCGTTCGGCCTGCTCAACACCGCCCAGATCGAGGTCGGCAACGGCGCGCAGGCCGTCCTCACCGCCGTGTCCGCGGTGTTCGGCGTCTCCATCGGCACACTGATCGGCTCGGTCATCAGCCGCATCCCGCGACCCGCTCCACCGTGGCCACGGTCCTGACCCCGGGCGACCGTGACGCCTTCGGACCGGGCGCGTCCGCGGCACCGCGGAGCCGTCCGCGGTCCCCGGGCGGAGCCCCGACCGGTGTGCGGATCGTCCGCGCGCGGCGGAGGCTCGGGGCAGGGACGGCCGGCCGGTCCGCGCGACTGCGGACCGTCCCGGACAGCGCCCGGTACGCGCCGCACGCCGGCAACCGGCGCCTCCACCGGTACGTGGTCGTCACCCGGCCCGGAATGCTGCGGGCGATCCGGATGGTCTCCCCCGGGATGCTCCAGCGCCCGGCGGCCGCGATCGTCGTCTGCGTCGACTGGGCCGGGGTGCGCGCGTACGGCTTCCCGGAGAGCAACCCCGGCCCGTACATCGACGTGGGGACGGCGGCGGCGACCATGCTGCTGGCGGCGCACGGCCCGGGGCTGGGCGCCGGGCCGGTGACCTCGTTCAGCCGGGCGGCGGTTGCCGTGCTGCTCGGGGCGCCGGACGGGGTGCGGCCCGAGCTGATCGTCTGCCTCGGCCACCCGTCGCCGCAGCAGCCTCCCCCGGTGCGCCGCCGGGGCGGACCGGTCTGGACGGACCAGGTGCGGCGGGAACACTTCTGAGTGTCCGCTCCCGGGCCCGGTGCCGAGCTGCTGCACCACCCGCGGGCCGGCGACCTGGAGCCGGCGTACGAGACGCTCACACCGAACAGCGCCCCCGGCCAGCAGCCGGTGGTGTACCGGGCCGTGCCGGGCAGCCCGTCCACCGAGCGCCTGTCACTCCTTCAGGCGCCGGACGCGTCGGACGAGCCGGACACGTCGGCCCGGCCGGTCGGTCCGGTCAGCGGAACCGGCCGGTGACGGTGCCCCAGCCGTGCCAGCGGTCGACCTCGATCAGGGCGGTGACCCGGCCGCGGTCCCGCACGGGGTAGTCGCGGCCCCGGTAGTGCCGGGAGAGCCGGTCGATGTCGGCGAGCCGCCGGTCCTCGTACAGCTCGGCGACCCGGCCGATCAGGGTGATGTGGGTGTACCAGGAGTGCTCGTCGAGCACGGTGAGGCTGACCCGGGGGTCGGCGCGCAGGTGGTGCAGGCGGGTGCGGCCCTCGTCCATGTTGACCAGGACGCGGCCGTCCTCCTCCCAGAGGTACCAGGTGGCGGTGGAGACGGGCTGGCCGTCCGGGCGGAGGGTGGCGATGACGGCCGGGTTCGCCTTGCGCAGCAGCGCGACGGCCTTCTCGGGCAACGGTGGCTCGGGCATGAGCGCTCTCCTGGTCCGCGCCGGGGCCCGCCCGCGCGCCGGGCGGCTGCTCTCCGGTCCCTTCTCCGGTCCCTCCGCAGCGTAGGCCCCGATCGGCCGGTCACCACGGCGCAATGCCGGACGGGTCGTGAGTCACCCACGTGGACCTGCGGCACCGGCGGATCCACGTGGTCGGAGCCGGCCCCGCCGCCGGGCACCCCTGGAGCGGGCGCTGTCCGCCCGCCGGATTCGACCGCTGACGGCCGCTCCCCCGCGGTGGCCGGAACGGCGCGCCGCGGGGACGCCGGTAGGGGATCCGGCGCGATACTGCTGACCATGCGTGTCGCGCTCATGACGGCCGGTTCCCGCGGCGACGTCGCCCCGTTCACCGGACTCGGGTCCGGGCTGGCCCGGGCCGGCCACCAGGTCACCCTGGTCACCCACGCACGGTTCGCACCGCTCGCACAGGGCGCCGGGATCGGCTTCCACCCGCTGCCGGTGGACCCGCGCGAGGCCCTGGAGTCCGCCGCCGGGCAGGGCCTGCACCGCAGTTCCAGCGGGATCGGCAAGCTGACCCGGCTGGTCGCGATGGCGCGTTCGCTGGTGGGCAGGATGGCGGACGAGCTGCTGGTCGCCGCCCACGGTCAGGACGTCCTGCTGCTGTCGGCCGCCCTGGCGCCGCTGGGGCACGCGATCGCGGAGGGGATGGCCCTGCCGAGCATCGGCCTCCATCTGCAACCGCTCGCCGCGACGGCCGAGTTCGCCCCGCCGGTGATCGGCGCGAGGTCCTGGGGCGCGGGCCCGAACCGGCTGGCCGGGCATGCCGTGAACGCGGCCGTGGACGGCATCTTCACCGAGGCCGTCCGCCGTACCCGCTCGCGCCTCGGGCTGCCCCGGCTCAGCCTCCGCTCCGCCCGCCGGGCGCGTGAGCAGGCCGACTGGCCGGTCTTCCACGGCTTCAGCGAACTGGTGGTGCCACGCCCCCGCGACTGGCGTCCGGGCCTGCGGGTGGCCGGCTACTGGTGGCCCGGGGACCCGCCCGAGGCCGAGCTCCCGCCGGAGCTCCGCGACTTCCTGGACGCGGGCGACCCCCCGGTCTTCGTCGGCCTGGGCAGCGCGGCGGTGCCCGACCCGGAGGGGGTCTCCCGCACGCTCGTGGCGGCGCTGCGCGCGGCCGGGCTGCGCGGCGTGGTCCAGCGCGGCTGGAGCGAGCTGCACGCCGAGGGCCCGGACGTGATCACCGTCGACGACGTCCCGCACCACCTGCTCTTCCCACGGACGGCCGCGGTCGTGCACCACGCCGGGGCCGGCACCACCGCGGCGGGCCTGCGGGCCGGGGTGCCGGCCGTCCCCGTCCCGATCCAGTTCGACGCCGCGTTCTGGGCCGGCCGCCTGACCGGTCTGGGGGTGGCCCCGGCGGCCGTGCCGCTGCGCCGCCTGACGGCCGGCGCCCTCGCCGCGGCGCTGCGCGCGGCCACCGCCGACCCGGAGCACGCCCGCCGCGCCCGGGCCCTGGCCGCCCGCCTGCGGGACGAGGACGGCGTGGCCCCGGTGCTCGCCGCCGTGGACCGTCTCGCGGGCCGAGCGAACTGAGCTGGCTGGGCGGGCTGACCGGGACGAGCGGGACGGAACCACGGCCGCCGTCCACGGGCCACCGACGGCGTGTCAGTTCCAGGTGCGATCGTGTGCCGCATGAACGACACCACTCCGCGTGGCGGAGCACAGCCGACCGTTTTGCTCGACCAGGCCCCACCGGGGCCCTGGTCGTTCCTGCCCGTACCACCGCCGCTCACCGGCCGGGCGCTGCTCTCGGCGCTCCGCGAGGCCGAGCGGACGGCGCACGGCGAACTGCGCGAGCTGTGGGGCTTCGCCGCGATGAACGCCGAGGCCGCGATGAACACCGCGCCCGGGATGCGGCCGACCTCCGGTGAGCTGTGGGCCGCCGCCCAGGAGTACGCGCAGATCGCCGCGAGCGCGCGGTGACCCGGCACCCCGGGGCCGCGGGGGTCCCGGGGCGCGCTGCCCGGGGCCCCCGCGGCCGACCGGTCAGGGGGTGGTCGCCCAGCGCTGTGCGGCGCTGCCGGTGCAGGCGGCGAGCAGCAGTCCGGTGCCGTTCGCGGTGCCGGACTTCTCCGGCGCGAGGCACTTCCCGCCGCTGACCAGGGCGAGTTGCGGCCCTTGTTGCCAGCGCTGTCCGGTGGAGCCGTTGCAGGGCTGCACGGCGACGGTGCCGGCCGTGCCGTCGAGGCAGACCCCGGCGAGTCCGGTGAACGACCCGTCGGCGTGCAGGGTCCAGCGCTGGTTGCCGCCGCCGTGGCAGGTGTAGAGGGTCGGCCGGGTGCCGGGGGCGGTCGCCGAGCCGGGCAGGTCGACGCAGCTGCCGGAGGCGCCGTTGACCAGGGTGGTGTCGGTCGGTGGCGGCAGGGCGCGTCCGGTCGCACCGATCTCGGCGGCACTCGTCCACGGGCCGCGGTCGCCCGCCTCGCTCAGGGCCTTCAGCCGCAGGTAGCGGCCGTTCTTGGCGCCGAAGGAGATCCGTTGCTGCGCCGCGCTGTCCGGGAGGCTTCCGGTGGCGACGGGGCTGCCCCAGTCGGCGGTGGTGTCGGAGACGTACACCTCGTAGCCGCCGATCCGGCCGTTGACGCCGCCGTCCTGCCGGGGCAGGTAGCTCAGCCCGTCGACGGCGTAGCGGGCGCCGAGGTCGATCTGCAGCTCGTGCGGCAGGGGTGCGGCGGTGCCTGACCACTTGCTGTGCCAGAGGGTGGCGCTGTTGCCGTCGATGGCGTTCGCGGCCGCGCCGTTCTCGGCCGAGGTCTCCTGGCTGTCGGCGTAGGCGACCGTCCAGCCGCCGGTGGGGATGGGGGTGGCGCCGGGGATCGCGCTGCCGGTGGGCAGGGTGAGGCCGGTGGCCGTCACGGTGAAGGCGGCGGATCGGGAGCCGGTCTTGACCAGGAGCACGCCGGAGCGGTCCGCCGGGTCGAAGTACCAGCCGCTGGCGGCCGCGTCGTAGGCGCTGCGGCTGGCCAGTGCCGGCAGCGCGGTGCCGGCGACGGTGACGCTGCCGGGTGCGGCGGCGGCGTGCACGGTGAACTCGTAGTCGCGGGAGGCGGGTTTGCCGGTGTAGCTGCCGGTGGCCGCCCCGACGGCGATGCTGACGTCGCCGGTGCCGGACTGCGGTGCGGTGACGTCGACCCGCTGCCGGGCGTACGCCCCGGACCGGTAGGCGCGGGTGGTGCCGTCGTCCTCGTACAGGCTGAAGGTGGAGCTGCCGCGCGGGTAGACGTCGTAGGTCAGCCGGGAGACGGGCTTCTCGCCGGCGTAGTTCATCTGCGGCCACATCGGCACGACGGCACCGGACTTGACGAAGAGCGGCAGGGTGTCGAGCGGCGCGCTGTAGCCGTTGAGCCAGCCGGGCCCGGTGTACGCCTTGCCCGTCCAGTAGTCCGTCCAGGTGCCGGCGGGCAGGTAGATGCCGTCGCGGACGGCGGTGTCGGAGACCACCGGGGCGACCAGGAAGGAGTCGCCGGCCATGAACTGGCCGCTGGTCGCGTTGCCGCGCGCCACCGGGTCGTCCGGGTACTCCAGCACCATCGCCCGGGTGGACGGGACGCCGGTGTCGGTGGCGTTGCGGCTCATCGTGTACAGGTAGGGGGTGAGCCGCATCTTCAGCTGCAGGTACTTGCGGTTGATCGACAGGTAGGGCTCGGCGAACCGCCAGGGCTGCTTGTCCTGGTACCCCGCGGACGGGTTGGTCGCGCCCCAGCCGGACATCGTCATGAACGCCGGGGTGAAGGCCTTCCACTGCAGGTCGCGGACGTAGGTCTTCGGGCTGCCGCCGAAGATGCCGTCGACGTCGCCGGAGGCGTAGTTGAGGCCGGACAGACCCGCACCGGCGATCGCCGGGACGTGCCAGCGCATGGCGTCCCAGGTGCCGCTGGTGTCGCCCGTCCAGACGACGGCGTTGCGCTGGGTGCCGGCCCAGCCGTCGACCGTCCAGACGAAGCGGCGGGCGTCGGAGTGGTCCTCGATCCCGGCGACGGCCTGCTGCACGCCGGTGAAGGCGGTCTTGTAGCCGCCGCCGATCCAGGCGACGTCCGTCTTCACCGCCCGGGAGCCGGCCGTGCCGACCTCCCAGTCGATGTTCGACAGTCCGGTGGAGGTCCACAGTCCGGTGTGCACGCCCTTGGCGGCGAGACCGGAGACGGTGCTCGGCAGGTCGGTGTAGCCGCAGCCGTAGCCGTCGTTGGGCAGGAACCAGCCGGAGGGCATGTCGGCGGCGCGGGCGTCGGCGGCGTAGCCGACCGCGTCCGGGGTGGTCTGGTGGCGGAGCCTGCCGTGGTCGCCCTGGTAGGCGGGGTTGGAGGCGTTGAAGCAGTCGGCGTTGCCGAGTTCGAGGCCCCAGACCGGGGCGAGGAAGGGCTTGCCGGTGACGTCGGTGTAGCCGCCGAGCACGTCCTTGAGCGAGTCGCCGGCGAAGTACCAGGCGTCGAAGCGCTTCTCGTCGTGCGCGAGCGTGGTCGGCGAGCCGAAGCCGTAGGAGCCGGGGGCCCAGGTGTTGCGCATCACGCCGTAGCCGTTGGTGGACATGTAGAACGGCGCGGGGCTGGCGTTGCTGTTCTCCGTCCAGGAGTTGCTGACGGCGACGGGCACGGTCCTGTCGCGTAGCGCCCACTCGCCGAGGCGCAGGCCGGTGCCGTAGAACTGCTCGTCGGCGCCGCGGGTGAGGTACTGGGTCGTCCGGTCGGCGGTCCAGCTGGTGGGCTGGGACTCGGCCCAGAGCAGGGTGGTGTTGTCGGCCCGGTACAGGGCGAAGGTGAGCGGCGACTTGTTGATCCGCAGCGAGACGGCCGAAGTGGCGATCCGCCAGTAGCCGCCGGCGTCGGTCCAGGTGGCGTCGACGGCGCCGAAGTCGGTGGTGGTCGCGAGGTCGTGGCCGGCCGGGTCGTCGGTGAAGCTGCCGTCCGGGGAGAGCCAGATCCGCAGGATGTCGGCCCGGGCGAGGACGATCCGGGCGGCGGCGCCGCCGGAGGCGGTCACCGTGAAGGTGTTGCCCGAGCGGGTGATCCCGGTGGCGTTTCCGGGAGTCGCGGCACCGGCGGGGTGGGCCGGGCCGAGGACGGCGGCGAGGACGGCGACGAGCAGCAGGGCCAACGGGAGCGCGACGGGCCTGGCGCCGGGACTTCCCGGCCGCGGTCGGACGGTGGGCGGAGCGGATCGCACGAGGGTGCCTCCTCGGAGGTCTGTGGGGTCCGGTGACCCGGAAACGGCGCCGCGGCACGCTCGACTCGGCCGCGGGCAGGGGCGGTCGGGGCTGTCCCGGCGGTCGGGGCCGTTGGGGCGGTGGGGGCCGTCAGGGCGCTTCACATCAGAGCAGAGCCCTGATGTGACGTCAATTGCTCGAACCAGCCGATGTCCGCGCAGTTTCGCGCATACGCGCGCGAGCTGTGCGCGAGCCGTGTGCACGCAGGGGCCGGAGCCGCCACCGGACGGGGCGGGACCTCGCACGACGGCCGGGGCCGGCGCGGATCGTCCGCGCCGGCCCCGGCCGTCAGCCTCCTCGGTGCTCAGAGGTGCTCAGAGGTGCTCAGAGGTGCTCAGAACCGCACCGGCAGCTCCAGCAGGCCGCGGGCCCGCAACGAGGGACGGTGCCGCAGCTCCGACTCCGGCACGTCCAGCGCCAGTTCGGGGAAGCGGCGCAGCAGGGCGGTCAGCGCGACCGAGGTCTCCAGGCGGGCGAGCGGGGCACCCAGGCAGTAGTGGATGCCGTGGCCGAGGGCGAGGTGGCCGGTCTCCCGCCGGTGCACGTCGAGCCGGTCCGGCTCCGGGAACTGCTCCGGGTCGCGGTTGGCCGAGGCGAGGACGCACAGCACCGTCTCCCCCGCCGGGACGGTGACGCCGCCGATGACGACGTCCTCCCGCGGGAAGCGGCGGATCGCCAGCGGCGCCGGCCCGTCGTAGCGGGCGAACTCCTCCACGGCGGCCGGGACGAGGCTCTCGTCGGCGCGCAGCGCGGCCAGTTGGTCGGGGTGGCGCAGCAGCGCGAGGACGGCGTTGCCGATCAGGTGGACGGTGTTCTCGTACCCGGCGAAGAGGATCAGGAAGGCGAGCGAGGTGAGCTCGTCCTCGCCGAGCCGGTCCCCCTCGTCGCGGACGGCGATCAAGTCGGAGAGCAGGTCGTCGCCGGGTTCGGCGCGCTTGCGGTCGATCAGTGCGGTGAAGAAGGCGAGCATCGCGGCGACGGCCCCCCGGGCGTCCTGCGGGCGGGCCGGGTCGGGGGTGACCAGGGCGTCCGTCCAGGCCCGGAAGTCGTGGCGGTCCTCGGTGGGCACGCCGAGCAGGTCGCAGATCACGGTGATCGGCAGGGGTGCGGCGTAGGCGGTGATCAGATCGGCCCGGCCGTGCGGGGCCATCGCGTCGAGCAGGGCGTCGGCGACCTGCTCGACCGGTCCGCGCAGTGCGGCGATCCGCCGCGGGGTGAACGCCTGGGAGACGAGCCGCCGGATCCGGGTGTGGTCCGGCGGGTCCATGTTGAGCAGGTTGGCGTCCAGGGCGGGCGGCAGGGCGAAGCCGCGGTAGTTGCCGGGCGCGGCGTGCTGCTTGTCCAGGGCGAGCCGGGGGTCGGCGAGCGCCCGGCGCACGTCCGCGTACCGGGTGACCAGCCAGACGGGCAGCCCGTCCGGGCCGGTGATCCGGTGCACGGGGCCGGCCGCCCGCAGTCGGGCGTACCCGGCGTACGGGTCGGCGATCAGCGCGGCGGCCGGGTCGGCGGAAGAACCGGTGGAGGGTTCGGCGGCAGGGTCGGTGGAAGGGCGGGCGGAGTGTGCGAGGTCCGGTGCGGTCACCCGGTCAGCCTAGAGGGCGCCCCGTGCGCCGACCGTGACGCCCGGTCAGGCACGGTTGAACGTCACATGGGTGACCCCGCTGGGGCTCGCCACCGTCTCGATGCGGAAGCGCTCCTCGATCCCTTCGAGCCCGTCCCAGAGGCGCTCGCCACGGCCGAGCAGGATCGGCACCACGACGACGTGCAGGTGGTCGACCAGGTCCTCGGCGAGGAAGGCCCGCACGGTGCTCGGCCCGCCGCCGAGCCGGACGTCGAGGCCGCCCGCGGCCTCCTTGGCCTGCTTCAGCACCTCCTGCGGCGACCCGTCCACGAAGTGGAAGGTGGTGCCGCCCTTCATCTCCACCGAGGGGCGGGGGTGGTGGGTCATCACGAAGACCGGCGTGTGGAACGGCGGCTCCTCGCCCCACCAGCCGTTCCAGTCGTGGTCCTCCCAGGGGCCGCGCTGCGGACCGAACTTGTTGCGGCCCATGATCTCCGCGCCGATCCCGTCGGCCCAGGTCGCGGCCATGGCGTCGTCCACGCCGAAGTCGCCGCCCTGCTTGCTCTGCATCGACCGGAACGCCCTGGTGTTGAAGAACCAGCCGTGCAGCCGGTGGCCGGCGTGGCCGAACGGCGCGTCGAGGGTCTGCCCCTCTCCGGTGCCGAAACCGTCGAGCGAGACCGAGAAGTTGTGGACCCGTACCAGCGACACGCGAGGACCTCCGGCAGTCGGCAATCCGGCGCGGCCCCGCCGCGCCCGTTCCGACCGAATCTATCCCCGGGGTACGACAGATCCGCGGAGCACCGGACGCCGGGGCGCGGCGCGACCGGCGCGGGACGACGACGGGTGCCTCGGGCGCGGCGCGGGCCGGGATGCGGCGCTGGGCCGAACGGGGCAAGGTCGAGGCATGACCGATGTCCTCGTACTCCTCGAACTGGAACCCTCCACGGAGGTCCTGGACAGCGGCGAGGTCGACGTCGGCGCGCGCATCCGCTGGGTCCATGCCGCCCCCGCCGACCCGCAGGACCCGGAGCGGCCCGCCGCCGCCACGTTCTGCGGCCTGCCCACCGTCGACCTCGAACCCGAGTCCTACCGTCCCGCCGCCCCCGGCGACAGCTGGTACCCGCCGTCCCAGACCACCCGCCACTGCCTCGACTGCGACCGGGCCCTCACCGCGGGCTGACCGACGGAGGGCACCGGAACCGCCCGCTACTCCGGTGCTCCGGCGAGGGCCCGGACCAGGCCGTCGGTGAGGGTCCGCACCAGGCCGCCGTCCTGGTCGCGGAGGGGGTTGATCTCCGTGACGACCACGGCGGCCAGCTGCGGGGCGCGGGCGAACTCGGCGAGGCAGTCCAGTGCGACGGCCAGCGGGAGGCCCTGGTTGAAGTGCGGGAAGTCCGCCAGCGGCAGCTCGGTCGAGTCGATCACGTCGACGTCGAAGTGCAGCAGCAGGTGCGCGTACCGCTCGGCGAGGTCGCTGCGGACGGCGCGGGCCGCGGCGACGGGGTCGGCCCCGGGGGCGGTCAGCCCGGTGCACGGGTGGGTCCGCAGGCCGTACCGGGCGAGCCTGTCCCGCTCGGCCGCGTTCACCTCCACCGGGTCGTGGCCGAAGGCGGTGACGGCGTCGGCGGTCAGCAGCGGGGTCCGCGGTCCGAGGCCGGCGAGCTCGGGGGCGCCCTCGCCGAGCAGATGGGCGAGGACCATGGTGTCGAGGACGCCGGAGACGGTGCTGTCGGGCACCGACAGGTCCACGTCGCCGTCGAAGTAGATCAGTCCGGTGTCGGGCCGCCGCGCGACCAGGGCGGCGGTGACGCCGAGGGTGATGGTGCAGTCCCCGCCGATCACCAGCGGCAGCGCGCCGTCGTCGAGCAGGGCGCCGACCCGGTCGGCGACGGACCGGGCGACGTCGGCGACCAGGGCGAGGTTCTGCCGGTTGCGGTGCTCCGGGTCGGTGCGGAAGGGCACCGCCGGTAGGTCGCCGTGGTCCCGGACGGCGAGACCCGCGCTGAGCAGCCCCTCGACCAGCCCGGCCGCCCGGACGGCGGCGGGCGCCTTCTCCTGACCGGGTCCGTGCGTCCCTGCGCAGGACGGCACTCCCAGCAGCGCGATCTCACGCGGCACGGCATGGCCCCTCTCCGGTTCGCCGGGCGGGGACGGGAACCCGGCCGCGCCTACGGCGAGCGTAGGCGCGGCCGCGGGGCCCGGCGGCCTCCCACGCCCGGGCCGGGACGGTCAGTCCTCCGTGCAGAGCAGCATGCCGCGACCGACCTCGTCCGCGGCCACACCGGTCAGCAGCAGGCCCACGGCCTCGTCCGCCGCCCCGTCCCCGGCGAAGCAGCTGCGGAACCGCTCCAGGCCCGCGACCGTGACCGTCAGCGGCCGCCGCCCGGCCGCCCGTCCTGCTGCCTGCCCGTCCGGGCCGAGCAGCAGGGCCCGGTCCGGAACGGCCGTTCCGGCGGCGAGCCGGCCGGTGACGGCGACGCCGCGGCCCGGTACGGCCACCACGTCCTCGATCCGCATCCGCACGCCCGCCGTCCCCCTCCCGGCCCGAACCGCTACTGGCGGATCGTCACGACGGCGGCGGCGCCGTCGACCTGGAGCAGGTCTCCGCCGTGGTGCAGCAGCACCGCGTCGTACCGGTCGAGGTCGTACCCGGCCGAGGCCAGGGCGGCGGTGCCGGCGAGGCAGACGACCAGCAGGACGCCGTCCTCGGGGGCCCGGACGGGGCGCGGGGCGTCCGCGATCTCGACCTGCGCGCTCGCGCGGCCGCGCCGGGTCATCACGTTGAAGTCGACCACCGGCCCGCCCTCCAGCCGGCAGTCGGTGGCCGTGTCCCCGGGGAAGGCGAAGGGCCGGAACGGCTCGGTGAGCGCCTGCTCGGCACCGGCCACGGTCAGCGTCATCCCGGCGCCCTCGACCAGGGTGATCACCCGGTCGGTGTCCGCGAAGACGGAGAACGGCCCGCCGCGGGCGACGTCCGCCAGGCTGACCCGCCAGGCGAAGTCGGTCATCCCCGCACCGGCCGGCCCGGCCGCGACCTCGCGGGTCACGCCGCCGCCGTTGAGCCACGGCACCGCCGCCCGGTCCGCCGCCCGCAGT
>NZ_JBFBJY010000085.1:0-35458 GCF_040702125.1 Kitasatospora sp. NPDC085895
CGACCACGAAGCCGCAGCTCAGCGCCCGGTTACCACCGGTATCCACCCCCAGCCGACCCCCATTTCACGGGCCCGACCACCACCACCCGCCCCCCGATGTGACCCGCACCACCGCAAACCGTCCGTGAACCGGACCACATCGTCGACACCCTGTGAACCGGTGGGCCACAGAGCGCCGACCGTGCCGGCCTGCCACCGGGCCGCTCGTGTGGCGGCGGCCACACCGGCCCCGCAGGGGCCCTCCGTCAGCCCGCCGGCCAGGCGAGCCGGACGGCGAAGCAGAGCACCAGTCCGTAACCGAGCGCGTACGTGACGCGCCTGGTCCGTACGGTGAGCCGGGTGCCGGCGAAGGCTCCGGCCGCGGCCAGCAACTGCTGCCAGACCAGCGAGGCCGCGAACACGGCGACGGCGAACACCACGGCCACGGTCGCCCCGGCGGCCGCCGCGCCCCGGGCCGCGGTCAGCGCGGTGAAGTAGAGCGCGGTGGTCGGGTTGACCAGGGTGAGCAGCGCGAAGCGGGCGAAGGAACGGCGGGCGGGCCCGGGCTCCGCGGCTGCGGCCGGCGCCCCGGGGGCTCCGCCGCCGCGCAGCGAGAGCAGGCCGCGGACGGCGATCGCGGCCAGCACCGCGGCGGCCACCGCCCGCACCCAGGCCTCGCCGCCGCCGATCAGTCCGACCAGCCGCGGGCCGACGAGCACCGCGACCGCGGCGTACACGAAGTCCACCAGCGCCACCGCGGTCGCGGCGGCGGCTCCCTGGCGCAGGCCGCGGCCGCCCTCCTGCAGCAGCAGAACGCCGACTGCGCCGAGAGGCATCGCCACGCCCAGACCCGCCGCGGCACCCGCCGCAGCCGTACTCAC
Organism: Kitasatospora sp. NPDC085895; assembly: GCF_040702125.1. Lineage (NCBI taxonomy): Bacteria > Bacillati > Actinomycetota > Actinomycetes > Kitasatosporales > Streptomycetaceae > Kitasatospora > Kitasatospora sp. NPDC085895. The sequence continues at coordinate 861 of NZ_JBFBJY010000085.1, forward strand.
CAGGGAATCCACCATCGCGCCAGGGTGGCCGAGACCCCCTCCTCCGCGCGAGCGAGTTTTCGGCGGGCCGCGGCGGCCCGGTCCCGACCCGGTGGAGGCCCGTCCGCGCGGGTGCCGGCCTCTCCGGGCGGTGGGCTACCGTCCCTCCGCACGGGCATCCGGAGAGCCGAACGGAAATCCGGTGTGATTTTCCGTTATCCGGAGCGCGGCGGACGATCTCCCACTACGACAGCAGCACAGCACGGGGCCGCACCGCGGCCCGACCGAGAAGGTGGACCACGCCATGGACAGTGACCGCGCAGCACTGCTGGTCGTGCAGGCCCGGGCCGGCGACCAGTACGCCACGGACGAACTGATCAGCGGGCACCTGCCTCTGCTCTACAACATCGTCGGCCGGGCGCTCGGCGGGCACTCCGACACCGACGACGTCGTCCAGGAGACCCTGCTGCGGGCCATGGACGGCCTGCACGGCCTGCGCGACCCGGCAGGGTTCCGCTCCTGGCTGGTCGCGATCGCGATGAACCAGATCCGCCGCCGGCACCACGAGCGCATGCAGACCGCCTACGCGGGTGACGGCCTCGGCGACGCCTACGACGTCGCCGACCCGGGCGCGGACTTCGTGGACCTCACCATCGTCCGGCTCGGCCTCTCCGGGCAGCGCCGCGAGGTCGCCGAGGCGACCCGCTGGCTCGACGAGGCGGACCGCGAGCTGCTCGCCCTGTGGTGGCTGGAGGCGGCCGGCGAGCTGACCCGCGCCGAGCTGGCCGGTGCGCTGGAGCTGCCGCCGCAGCACGCCGCGGTGCGGGTGCAGCGGATGAAGGGCCAGCTGGAGACCGCCCGGGTGGTCGTCCGGGCGCTGGCGGTGGCCGACCGGTGCGGGCCGCTCTTCGAGCTGACCGCCCGCTGGGACGGCGTGCCGAGCGCACTGTGGCGCAAGCGGATCGCCCGGCACGCCCGCGAGTGCGCGGTCTGCTCGCGCCACTGGAGCGGGCTCTTCCCCGCCGAGGGGCTGCTGGCCGGCCTGGCCATGGTGCCGGTCTCGGCGGGCGACCTCGGGGCGCTGGGCGCCTACCTCTCCCCCGCGACGGCCTCCCCGGCGCCGGCGTCCTCCCCCGACCCCGCCCCGCACGGCCGGTCGCTGCCGCGCTCGCACCGGCGGGGCAGCGGCGGCCGCGGCGCGCACCGCGGGGCCAGCAGCGCCCGGCCGCGGATGCCGCTCGCGGTCGGCGGCACGGTCGCGGTGACCGCCGCCACCGCGGCGATCGTGGCCGTGGCCCTACCCGGTACGGCCCCCCGGGTCACCGCGGAGCCGCCGGCCGCGCCGGCGCAGGTGCAGGCGGAGGTCTTCAGCCAGCAGCCGTCCCCCTCCGCGTCCTCGCCGAGCGCCTCGCCGAGCCCGAGCGCCTCGCCGACCCCGACGCCCTCGCCCAGCCCGACGCCGAGCCGCACCCCGAGCCCGAAGCCGACCCCGACGGCCAGCCGCAGCAAGAGCCCGAGTCCCGACCCGAGCACGCTCAGCATCAAGCAGCAGGTCGTCCAACTGGTCAACCAGGAGCGCAGCAAGGTCGGCTGCACCCCGGTGAAGTCCGACGACAAGTTGGAGCTCGCCGCGCAGCGGCACTCCGACGACATGGCCGCGCGGAACTTCTTCGACCACACCAACCCGGACGGCAAGGGCCCGCAGCCGCGGATCGACGCGGCGGGCTACAAGTGGAGCAGCTGGGGCGAGAACATCGCCCGCGGCCAGCGCGACGCGGCGGACGTGATGAAGAGCTGGATGGACAGCCCCGGCCACAGGGCGAACATCCTGAACTGCGGCTTCACCGACCTGGGCGTCGGTGTCCACCTGGGCGAGGGCGGCCCGTGGTGGACGCAGGACTTCGGCTCGGCGCCCTGACCGGCGCCGCGGGGCCGCCGCCCGGCCGTGCACAATGGAGGGGCCCCGGACACGCCGGGGGCCGACACCGGGAGCTGCCGTGAGCGAGGCCGTCCGCGACGAGAAGACCAAGCGCAGGGCGATGTTGATCCGCGCCTCGATCTACATCGCGGGCACCCACCTGTTCGCGGGCTTCGTGATCCTGCTGTTCACCCTGGGCGGGCGGCACTGAGCGCACGCCCGGCGGCCCGGCCCCCTACTTCCGGGGGCCGGGCCGCCGGCGTCCGGTGCCGGTGTCAGCCGGCCGCGGCGAAGCCGTTCGCCCAGAGGGAGTTGACCTTCCGCTTCTCGGTGGAGTTCGGGTAGGGGTTGGTGCAGGAGGTGCCGGGGCCGCCGCCGGACATCAGCTCGCTGCACGGGCCGGAGTAGTGGTCGGGCAGGCCGAGCACGTGGCCGGTCTCGTGCGCGGTGACGCGCAGCGAGCTGTACTGCCGGTTCTGCGCGTAGTCGAGGAAGATGTAGCCGCTGCCGTGGCCGTCGGTGCTGGCGTAGGAGCCGCGGGAGTCGTTGCCCTCGTAGTAGCGGAAGTCGGCGTTGCTGCCGGAGCGCAGCTGGACGTTGCTCACCGAGCCGTTCCAGATCTGGGCGCTCTGCGAGATGACGCCCGCGAAGGACGGCGCCCGGCTGGCGTCGTAGGTGACGACGACGGCCTTCAGGTAGGGGTGGGCGGCCTGCTTGGCCAGTGCGGACTTCATCACGGCCTGGTAGAACGCCTTGTTGCCGGCCTCCTCGGCGGCCGTGCCGGCGTAGCCCGCGGACGAGGTGTAGCCCTGGACGCCCTGCTGGACGGGGGCCGCCGAGACGGGTGCCGCGGCGGCGCCGGACGCGAGGGCCAGGCCGAGGGCAGCGGCGAGCACGGTCATGGAGCGGTTCATGTGGGGGACTCCATTCGCGGGTCCCGGGGGCCGTGGGGAGGCCCGTCGGGACACGGTGACGGTTGATGCACCGAGCTTGGGGCAGCGCGGGCGGGCCGCGGAGATGCCAACCGGCGATAGCCCGGGGCAATACCCCCGTCCCGGAAGTGCTTTGACGTCCCGTGAGCATTTCTTGACATGCACTTGGCGGAATGCGGATGCCTGGTTATGCTCCCGTCGTGGAGCTCGACGTCCGACACCTGCGGGTGCTGTGCGCGATCGCGGACACCGGCAGCGTCCGGAAGGCCGCCCGCCGGCTCGGCATGACCCAGCCGTCCCTCACCACCCAGCTGCACCGCATCGAACGGACCATCGGCGGACGGCTGTTCACCCGCGAACAGACCGGCAGCCGCCCCACCGCGCTCGGCCACTCGGTGCTCTCCAGAGCCAGACCCGTGATCAGCGAGATGGACGCCCTGGTCGCCGCCGCCCGCGAGGAGGCCGCCGGGCCGGGCCGCCGGAGACTGCGGATCGGCAGCGTCGGCAGCCGCGCGGTCGCCGCCTGGCTGCGCCGCGTCCACGACCGGCTCCCGGACACCGACACCACCATCCACATCGACATCTCGGCGATCGCCCTGCTGCAACTGGTCGCCGCCGAACAGCTCGACATCGCCTTCGTGCACGAGAGCGAGGGCTTCCCGCTGCGGGTGCCGCCCGGCACCGAACAGCGCGTCCTGATGGCCCGCGAACCGCAGTTCGTCGCCCTCGCCGAGGGCCACCCGGCGGCCTCCCGGCCGGTCGTCAGACTCGCCGACCTGGCCGGGGACACCTGGATGGTCGACCCCACCGCCGACCACGAGTACGCCGCGCTGCGGCGGGTCTTCGCCGAGGCCGGACTCGACCCGCGGGTCGTCCAGGTCCGGGACAACGCCACCGCCGCCGAACTCGTCGCCTCCGGCGAGGCCGTCCGCCCGTGCCAGCCCACCTCGCCGCCCGGCCCCGGCACCGTGCTGCGGCCGGTGCACGGCGACCCCTTCGCCGTCCGGCTGCTGCTCACCTGGCGCCCCGGAGCCATCGGCGGCCCCGCCCTCGACGGGCTCTGGACCGACCTGCGGCGCGCCTACCTGGACCTCGCCAGCGTCAACCCCGCCTACCGCGCCTGGCTGCGCCGCCACAACCGCTCCCTGCGCCACCTGCTCGCACCCTCGTGAGGAGGCGGGCGCACGCCCCTGGTCGTGCATCCATGACTCTTGGGGTGACCTAGTGCGGGCCGGGGCCGTCGAGGAGGGTGCGGACGGCCCGGGCGTGGGTGCGGGAGCGGGCGGTGACGGCGATGCGGGAGCCGTCGGCGAACACGAGGTCGACGCGTTCGGGCTGGCGGCTGCGGACGGTGCCGGTGCGGGCGAGCTCCCGGCGCCCGAAGGCGGCCATCAGTTCGCCGTGGTCGTGGTCGACCAGCAGGACCCGCCGGTCGGTGACGGCCAGCAGGGTGCGGCCGTGCCGGAACCGGCGGTGGGTGCTGGGCCCCGTCCGCACGGCGATCACGAAGCGGCCGGCCGCGCTGCCCCAGCCGCCGGAGAACGGGCGCCCGTGGAACGCCCGCCGCACACCGCGCACGGTGGACTCGCCGACCGCCTCGACCATGCCCTCCAGGTCGAGGAGTTGCAGCGGCAGCAGCAGGACGGCCGACAGGCAGCCGCGCCGCCGCCCGGCCGGTTCCTGCGGCGGTCGGACGGCCGTCCGGTGCCGCGCGGGCAGCCCGCGGCGGACGTACCGGTCGAGGCCGAGGTCGACGACGCCGTACAGCGGTTCACCGGGCTGCAACCACCGCAACGGCAGCTGCGACCAGCGGTGCAGACGTTCCTCGTAGGCCCGGTCGAATGCCGGGTTCGCCGGGGCCATCAGCCGAACGCCTCCTCGATCCGGCTCCGGGGCACCCGGTAGGCGGGGGCCGCGGGGCGGCCGTCCAGGTCGCGGGCGACCGCGTCGATGTCGGTGTCGCTGTTGAGGGCGTCGCCGATCGGTGCGGTGGGCGAGCCGGTCAGCCCGGTGGCGCCTTCGAGGAGCGGCTCGGCGACCGCGCCCTGGGCGGGGTTGTGGATCTCGGGGAGCGGCAGCAGCGGCTCCTTCATCCAGTCACGGGTCCACTTGTAGGCGCCCGCGACCTCGGCGGCGGTGGTCATCGGTCGCCACCGCCGACGCCGCGGCCGACCTCGTCCTCGCCGTCGCGGTAGTCGGCCGCGTTGGCCTCCAGCCCTGCGGTCACGTGGGCCAGGACGTCCATGAGGTCGGCGAGGTTGTCCTGCTCGGCCTGCGCGTGCTCGTGGTAGCCGTCGCGCAGTTCCTCCGAATCGGGCAGGTGGCCGAACGCACCGGCCGGCACCTCCACCCCGGCGAGCGCGTCCCGCGCGGCCGCCAGCCGTGCGTTCTGCTGTTCCACCAGTGCCGCGTACCGGTGCAGTGCGTCCGGACGCACGCGGAAATCAGGCTCGCTCATGCGGGTGTTCCCAGGCCCTTGAGACGTCGCTCCGCGGCGCGCCGGGGCACACCGCGGATTTGTTCGAGAGGACCTTACCGGGGCGTCGGCACGGTGAATTCCCGGGGCGGGTGCCGCACCTCCGGGCGGCGGCTCCCGGGAATTCGACGCATCGTCAGAGGAATTTCTCAGCAGCGGACCTGGTGTCGCGTCGGATCAGGCGCCGACGGCGGCCACCGTTCGCCCGCAGATCTTTCACATTCCCTGCGCGGCGTCGGGGGCGCCGGGCAGGTCGAGGATCTCGTCGACCGGGCGGCGCGGGGTGGTCGCGCCGGGCGGACCGTAGCCGAAGCGCAGCACCAGCTGGACGTGGCCGGGGCCCTGCTCGGGGTCGCGGAGCAGCCGCCGGGTGTCCGGCCACTCGACGGCCTGGTGCAGGACGGAGACCCGCAGTCCGTGCAGGGTGGCGAGCAGCCAGACGCGTTCCATCGCCTGACCGGCCCGCAGCCAGTCGGCCGCGCGGTCCCCGTGGGTGGTCAGGGTGGCCAGCTGCGGCAGGGCCTCGAACCGGCGGGTGGGCGGCGGGGCGAGGACCGCGGGTGCGGGCGGGCGGCCGGTGAAGCTGCGCATCGGCACCCGGGCGTCGTGGTCCTGCGGGCCGAGGGCGGCGGCCGGGATGCCGTCCACGGCCGGGGCCTCGGGCCGCAGCCAGGTACGGGTCTCGGTCTGCCGGGCGACGTCGGCGGCGATCCGGGCCTCCGCCTCCGCGGTCAGGTCCAGCACCCGCCGCACCTCGGCCTCCTCCAGCGCGGTCATGGCCGTGCCCTCGGTGCGGGCCGCGTCGAGGAGTTCGCCGAGCACCGCCTCGGGCACGTCCCGGTTGGCGAACGGCTCGCGGCTGGAGTGGCGGAGGAACACCGCCGGGTAGAGGTCGCGGCCGAAGGGCTCCGGGCCGGCCTGCCGCCCCTCGGCGAGGTCGAGTTCGGCGATCGGCTGCCGGCCGAGGTGGCCGGGCTGCAGCCGCAGCACGGGTGCACGGCCGAAGTGGACGGCGGCGACCCGCAGGTTGAACAGGGCGGCACCGATCGAGATGTGCAGCGCCCGGCCGTCGGGGTCGGTGACCGGGACCGCCCGCCGGTAGTCCGCGTACACCTCCAGGCGGCGCAGGTCGGCGCTGGGCCGGAACCGCCACGGCTGGCTGTTGTGCAGGGAGGGTGCGGCGCCGCCGGCGGCGGCCAGGGCGCGCAGCTCGTCACGGGTGAGGGCCGGGCTGATCATGATGGATCACTCCTTGCCGCGGGTGCCGTCGGTACTCCGAGCGTGCGCCGCCCCGGGTGTACCCGGTAGGGCCCAAGGGCCCACCGCGGCCGTGCCGGGAGTCCCGCCTCCCCGGCGGCCCGGGCGTCCCGGGGGACGCACCGCTCAGCCGCGCACCCGCCCGGCGGCGCCGGGCCGGGGCACGCCGTCGACCGACAGGCAGACGCCGAAGACCCGCTCGTACCCCGTCCAGCCGTTCACCCGGCCGCGGTTGTTGCTGATCTGCACCCGCCGGCGGGCCGGGTCCAGGGCCGACACCAGGTGCAGGTACACCGTCCCGGCGACCCGGGCCAGCACGATGTCGCCGACCTGCAGCGCCGACGGGTCGACCGGGGCGACGACCACCGGCTGCCTGCTGCGGATCAGCGGCACCATCGACGAGCCGCTCGGCCGGAACTCCACCGTCGCCCCGCCGGCGACCCGGCCCGCCACCCCGTCCAGCACTCCCATGCGACCGATCGTGGCAGAGCCGCCGGGGCGGGCCCACCGGTTGTCCGGGCGACCCGGGCCGGGCCTCACCGCTCCCGGCCGGTTCACCCCCCTGCCGGTTCACCCCCTGCCGGTTCCGTCCCGGCCGCCGTGAGCCGGACGAAGCCCTCGGCCCATTCGTCCCGGTCGAGCGTGTACTCGCCGATGTGGAAGCAGTCCGGCTCCTCGGCGAAGCCGGGCAGCAGGCGGGCCCGGTGGATCCGTTCGTCGGCCAGGGCCTCGGTCGAGTAGACGCCGAGCAGCTTGGCGTCGTCGCCGTCCTGTTCGTCGAGGTACGGGACGTCGCCGTCGAGGTGCAGGGTGACCCCGTCCTCGCCCGCCTCGTTGTGGTGGGCGATGTGCCAGAGCAGGTGGACCTTCATCGCGGCAGGCTACCGGCCGACGGGGGCGGTTCGGCGCAGCGGTCCGGTTGGTGCGAGGATGGCCCGGTCGTGATCCTCTGTCAGTTCCGCCTCCTGCGTGTCGCGGTCTTCGCCACGGTGTGCGTGGCGCTGGCCGCGCTGGGGCACGCCGCCGTCTCCGGGCAGCCCGTCCCGGTGCCGGTGCTCGGCGCCGCTGCGGCCGGCACGGCGGCCGGGACCTGGCTGCTGGCCGGGCGGCGGCGCGGCATCACGGCGATCGCCGGCTGGATGACGGCCGCCCAGGCCGCCCTGCACCTGGTCTTCGAACAGACCGCGGCGCGGCCGGCCGCGCCCTCCGCCGACCTCGTCCGGCTGCTGCTGTGCGTGCACGGCGAGGCCCCGGACGGGGTCGATCCGGTGGAGTTGGCGCGGGCGGCCGGCCTGGACCCGGCCGCGCTCGGTGCCGCGGCCGGGCACGCGCACGGCCTGCACGGCCACGCGGGCGGGGGCGCCGGTGCGGGCGGGGCGGCGCTGCTGCACGGCATGTCGCCGGGGATGGTCGCCGCGCACCTGGTGGCGGCGCTCGCCTGTTCGCTGCTGCTGTGGCGCGGCGAGGCGGCGCTGGCCGCCGTGGTGGCGGCCGTCCGGACGCTGGCCGAGGTGTTCGCGCCGGTGGTGCTGCTGCTGGCGCCGTTCCGGCAGGAGCCGCCGCGGGCGGTCCGTCCGGCGGTGCGTCGGGTACGCCGTCCGCGGCAGCCCGCACTGGCGCACGCGGTGGGCCGGCGCGGGCCGCCGCACCCGGTACCGGCTGTCTGAACAGCCCGCTGCCCGCCGGGGACCGGCACCGCAGCGGGCCGGTCGCCGCTGCCCCTCCCGCCCCTGCGGCGGTGCAGCGGCCGGGCCGGTGCACCGCCCTTCCCGTCCTGACCCCGGGTACCCCCTCGGACCGGCCGGGCGGCCGTCCTGCGTGCGGCCGCCGTCCGGCGTCCGGGCGTGCCCGGGGGACGCGGGCGGGCGGTGCCCGGCCGGTGCCAGGTCGGCGCCCCCTGCGGGCGGCGCCGCGGATGCCTCCTGCCGTCAGGAACCACCATGGGACGTCCCGTCCGTACCCTCCGCCTCCCCCGCTGCCGCCGGGCCGAGGCCCAGGCTGCCCAGCAGCCGCCCCGTCCACTCCGGCGACGGGCCCTCGGCGGCCCGCGTCAGGGCCTGGAGCCGCCGGGCGGCGGCCAGCCACTCGGCACAGTCGGCACAGTGCGCCCCGCGGCCGTCCGCGGGCGCTTCGCCGTCGAGCTGCGCGGAGATCGCCGCGCGGTGGTCGGCACAGGTCATCCGCCCATGCTCCACCACGGCACCGCCCCGGCGGTAGCGCCGTCCGCACCGGGAGACCTCGGCCGGCGGGCGGTGCGCCGTGGATGACGCCCTGCTGACCGAACTGGCGCTGGCCGCCCGGCACGGGCGGGCCGAGGACGTGGAGGCGTTCGTCCGGGCGACCCAGCGCGACGTGTGGCGGTTCGTCGCCCATCTCACCGACCCGGACGCGGCCGACGACCTGGCCCAGGAGACCTTCCTGCGGGCGCTGCGCAGCCTGCCCGGGTTCGCCGGCCGTTCCTCGGCCCGCACCTGGCTGCTGTCGATCGCCCGGCGGACGGTGATCGACCGCTACCGCAGTGCCGCGGTCCGCCCGCAGCACGCCGACCTGCCGGACTGGGAGGAGGCGGTGGACCGCCACCGGCCGTCCGCCACGGGCGGGTTCGAGGACGGGATAGCGCTCGGCGACCTGCTCGCCCGGGTGCCGGCGCAGCGCCGCGAGGCGTTCGTGCTGACCCAGGTCGTCGGGATGAGTTACGCCGAGGCGGCCGAGGTCGCGGCCTGCCCGATCGGCACGGTGCGCTCCCGGGTCGCCCGGGCCCGGGAGCAACTGGTGGCGCTGCTGCGGGAGGCGGAGGCCGCGGACCGCTCCGCGGCGGCGGTCGGGGCGGTGCCGGTGCCGGGCTGATCCGGGCCGGGGCTGATCCGGGCCCGGACGCGGACCGCCGGATTCCCTCAGGTGTTCGGGAACCTCCCGCGGTCCGCGTCCGACTGGTGGGTCGGGCGCCGCCGGCCGGCGGCGTCCGACCCACCGCGGAAGGACCCGAAATGACCCGGACGGCCGACCCGGCGCCGCCGCAGCAGGACCGCTGGGGCTTGGTCGCCGTCGCCGGGCTGCTGTCGTTCACCGCCCTGCTGGACATGAACGCCGTCAACCTGGCGCTGCCCTCCGTCGCGGACGGCCTGGGGGTCGCCCAGAGCACCGCCCAGTGGGCCGCGCTCGGCTACCAGCTCCCGCTGGTGGCCCTGCTGCTGCCGGCCGGCCGGTGGCTGGACGGGGTCGGGCTGCGGGCCGCCGTGCACCTGGCCGCGGGCGGGTACGCGCTGGGCGGCGCCGCGTCCGCGCTCGCTCCGGCGGCGGGCTGGCTGATCGCCGCGCGGGCCGTCCAGGGGGTGTTCGGCGCGCTGGTGTTCGTCCTGATGCCGGTGCTCGCGGCCCGGGCCGTCCGACCCGCGCTGCGGGCCCGGGCGTTGAGCGTGCCGGCCACCCTCGGCCCGCTCGGCGCGGTCACCGGGCCGGCGCTCGGCGGCCCGCTGCTGGACACGGCGGGCTGGCGGGCCGTCCTGCCGCTGGCCGTGCCGGTCTGCCTCGCCGCGCTGTGGACGGTGCGGCGCACCACGCCGCAGGGCCCGCCCTGGGACGGCCCGCTGCACCCGCCGGACCGGACGGCGCTCGCCGACGCGGCGCTGGTCGGCGGCGCGGTCGCGGCGGTGCTGCTCGCCCTCACCCTCGTCCCCGGCCGGTGGACGCTGCTGCCACCGGCCGCCGCGGCGGTCGTCCCCGCGGCCGTGTGGCTGCGCCGCCCGGCCGGACGGGCGACGGCCGCGCTGCTGGCCCCGGTGCACGGCGCGGTGGCGGCCCTGGCGGCCGGTGTCGCCGCCATGCAGTACCTCACCGCGCTGCGCCTCCAGCGGGACACCGCCGCCAGCGCCACCGCCACCGGCCTGACCCTGCTCTGCTTCCCGCTCGCGATGGCGCTGGCCGGCCGGGCCGGCGGGCGGATCGCCGACCGCCTCGGCACCCGGCGGACGGCCCGTACCGGCGCGGCCGTCACCACCGCCGGACTGCTGCTCCTGCTCGGCGCCGACGGCACCCCGCAGGACACCGCCTGGCGGCTCGCCCTCGCCGGCTGCGGCATGGGGCTGTACGGCGGGCCGGTGCAGGCCCTGGCACTCGCCGCCGCCCCGCCCGGGCGGATGGGTGCCGCCGGCTCCACCGTCCAACTCGCCCGCAGCCTCGGGTTCGCCCTCGGCCCGGCCCTGGCCACCGCCGGCGCCGCTGCCGGGAGCCCGCGCACCGGACTGGCCGCGGCCGCGGCCTGCGCCGGGGCGGCGGTCGTCCTGCTCGCCGTCCCCGGGCGATCCACGTCCTGACCGTCCGCCACCTCCGGAGGAGTTCCGCCATGCCCGTACCCGAGCCCGTCTGCCCGTTCGCCGGTGACGCCCCGTCCGAGCCTCTGCCGCTGCCCGAGCCGGTACCGTCGCCCGACCCGGTGCCGCTGCCCGACCCGGTGCCGCTGTCCGGCCGGGCGTACAAGCGCGACCCGTACCCGCTCTACCGCCGGCTGCGGGAGGCCGGGCCGGTGCACCGGGTCCGCTTCCCGAGCGGTGTCGCCGCCTGGCTGGTCACCGGCTACGCGGCCGCCCGGGACGCCCTCACCGATCCCCGGCTGGGCAAGAACCACGCCCTCGGCAACGCGGCCTGGCGCCGGCGTGCCTCGATCATGCCCGAGCCGCAGCACTCGCAGCTGCAGGTCCACCTGCTGCACCAGGACGCCCCCCGGCACACCGCGATGCGCGCCCTGCTCGGCGACGCCTTCGCGCTCCGCCGGGTGGCCGGACTCCGGCCGCGGTTCCAGCAGTTCGCCGACCGGCTGGTGGACGCACTGCCGGCCACCGGCGGCGCCGACCTGGTCGCCGGGTTCGCCGCCCGCTTCCCGTTCCTGGTGCTCGCCGAGGTGATCGGGCTGCCCGACGAGCTGGCGGACCGCTTCGACCGGGACTGGGGCAAGGTCGTCCAGCCGGTCGGCCCCGAGGACCCGGCCCGGCCCGCGTACGAGGCCCGGTTGCGGGCGCTCCAGGGGTACATCGCCGAGGTGGTCTCGGCGAAGCGGACCGCGCCCGCCGACGGGGATCTGCTGGCCCGGCTGGTCGCCGCGCACGACGACGGCGCGCTGACCCGCGAGGAGCTGGACTCGATGGTCTTCCAACTCCTCGTCGCCGGCCAGGAACCGGTCACCAACCAGATCTCCACCATGCTGATGACGCTCTTCCGCCACCCCGGCCAACTGGACCGGCTGCGGGCGGAACCCGCGCTGCTGCCCCGGGCCGTCGAGGAACTGCTGCGCCACGACGGCGCGTTCGAGCTCACCACCTGGCGCTTCTTCGCCGAGGACAGCGACCTGCACGGCACCCGCGTCCCGGCCGGCGACTCGGTGATCGTCTCGCTGGCGGCCGCCGGACGCGACGGCTCGCAGTTCCCGGACGCCGACACGCTCGACCTCGGCCGCACACCCAACGCCCACCTGGCCTTCGGCCACGGCGCGCACTTCTGCCCCGGCGCCGCGCTCGCCCGGGCCGAGCTGCAGATCGCCCTCGGCACCCTGCTCGCCCGGCTGCCGGGCCTGCGCCCGGCCGGCGACCTCGACGCCGTCGAGTGGATCCCCGCCGTCCTCGCCCGCGGCGTCGACCGCCTCCCGGTGGCGTACGACCGCCGGCTCTGATCCCGGCCGCACGACGACCGGACCGCCCGCCGCGACCCGACCACACCCCGACCACACCCCGGAGTCCCGCATGCCGCCCGCCGGCACCCTCACCGCACCGCCGCGCCCCGGACAGCCCCGTCCCCCGCTCCCGACCGCGGTCGAGCGCACCAGCACCGCCGTCCTGGAGCTGCTGCTCCCGCACCGGCGCTCCTGCGACGGCGCCCCCGACCTGCCCGCCGCCGCCTTCCCGGCCCAACTGCGGCGGATCGCCGGCTTCGTGGCCGCCGGGGAGCCGGTCGTCCTCACCCTGCCGGGCTTCCCCTGCAAGTCGCCCAGCCCGACGAAGGTGCTCGGCCACCTGCCCGACGAGGGCGAACGGCTCTCCCTCGCCTTCCTGGACGGGCTCTGCGCCGAGGTCGCCCGGGTCCACCCGCCGGGCGCCCGACTGGTGATCTGCTCGGACGGCCACGTCTTCGGCGACCTCGTCGGGGTGCCGGACGCGCACATCGACGAGTACGCCGACGAACTCGCCGCCACCGTCCGCCGCGAGGGGCTGCGCCGGCTCTCCCTCTTCGACCTGCGCGACGTCCTCGGCGACCTGCCGTACGACGCCAAGCGCGCCCTGGTCGACGACCGGTACGCCCCGGCGCTGGAGGAGCTGCGGGCCGAGGTGCGCAGCGATCCGGACACCCTGGCGCTGTACCGCGGCATCACCCGCTTCCTGCTCGACGACACCGTCGGCTTCACCGGCACCCGCTCCGCCCTGCAGCGGGAGTGCCGGCGCCGCGCGTACGAGGTCGTCCGGCGCAGCCGTGCCTGGGGCGCCCTGATCGAGGAGCACCATCCGCGCGCCGTCCGGCTCTCGATCCATCCGCAGCGGGCCGGCGCCGAGAAGTTCGGCCTGCGGCTGCTCGACGCGGCCGACCCGTGGACCACCCCGTGGCACTCCTGCGTGGTGCACCACCCGGACGGGAGAAGGGAGTTGATGCACCGCGCGGAGGCGGAGCGGCTCGGCCGCACGGTGCTGCGCTACGGCCGGCCGAGCCACGTCGAGGCCACCGGCTGACGGGCTGTCCTTCAGGTGCGGGACCTTCAGGTGCGGGTCCTTCAGGCGGGGGTGCGGCCGGTCAGGTCGCGGGTGGTGCGGGGGTCGAGGTCGGCGGCGAGGCGGGTGAGGTGGTGGCGCTGGTCGCCGTCCAGGCCGAGGGCCGGGTCGTCGGCGACCCGCAGCAGGGCGGCCGCCGCCGCGCCGCGGCCGACCGGTGCCAGGGCGGTGGCGAGCGCCCGGCGGCGGGCGTCCTCGTCGTGGCCGCCCTGGTGCGCGAGGTCCAGTTCGAAGACGTAGAAGGCCCGCTCGGTGATGCCCCGGTGGGCCCGCCGGGCCCGGGGGTCGTGGTCGTCCGCGCCGAGTGCGAGCCGGCCGCCGTCCGCGGCGGCCCGGCGGGCGGCCCGGGCCGCGCCGGCCCGTTCGCCCGAGGCGACGGTCCCGGTCAGCTCGTCGGCGAGCAGGGGGAGTTCCGCGGAGCGGCGGTCGGGTGCGGTGGCGGGCATCGCGACCGTCAGCGCGCAGGCGGCGAGCAGCGCGGTCCGCTCCCCCGGGTGCAGGTCGGGCGGGCCGCCCGTGTTGCCGGCGCCGAGGACCGCGGTGCCGGCGAGGGTGCGGTACTCCTGCTCGTCGAGCCGGCCCTCGCCGCGGACGACGTCCTGGCTGCTGGCCCGGGCGAGTGCCCGGGCGGTCTGCTCCAGTGCCCGGCCGTGCGCGGCGGCGGCCTGCCGTCCGGCGAGCCGCCGCACCCAGGCGGCGGCCCGGGCACCGGCCGCGGCGGCGCGGTGCATGGCCGCGAGGTCCTCGCCGGCGGCGGCCCGCGCGCCCTGCTCGAAGCCCCGCCCCACCACCCGGGCGACCTGGTCGAAGGTGGCCGGGAGCGGCAGCCAGGGCAGTGGGGAGATCGTCATACCGGGTCCAACCGCCGGACGCCCGGACGGGTCACGGTCCGGGCTGAAGCCGCCGTCCACCCCGGCCCGTACCCGCTCCGGCGTACGAGCACCGCACCGATGCACGGGCGCAGCCGGCCCGGGGGAGACACGCCCGGCGGTGCGCTCGCGCGGCCCGGAGAATCCAGCCGCACGGGAGCCGACATCCACGGCTTCGCGGGGGGTGGACTTCTCCGGGCCGGACCACATGCGGCCCGCGCCGTGACGCGCGGCCATCAGCCCACGGAGTGCTCGACGGGGACGAGCCGGACGAGGCCCTGGACGAGCGGGTCGAGGAGTACTCGCTCGTACCGACCCGTGGCTGGGCACGCACCGGCACGTCCTTCCGCGACACCGGGGGCCGGCCCGGCGGAGCCGCGTGGATCCAGGGCGCGGGGCTGCGCACCGCCCTCATGGTGCGCCGCGACGCCGTGCCCGCGGACGGCCTGTGGGCCCGGTGCGGCAGATCAACGATCAGCCGGACCGTGACGAGTCTCGGTCCGCCCCACGGCCCGGGCTTCGCCGTGCCGATGGATCCCGGCCGATCGGTGAGGGCACCGGGACGGGAGGGATTCCGACCACGTCACTCAGGCCGAAGAACGTGTCGGAATGGGTCGGCTCCGGGCGAGCCCGTGCCGGTCATACATCGAAGCGCCCCCTGGCGGTCGGTCAGATCATCCAGATGACGACAGCCGCGATGATCAGCCAGCTCGCTACTCCCCATGACGATCGCCGGCAGCAAAGTCCTGATCAGGCTCCGTTCGCTCACAGGTGCACCCCAGAGCGAGCAGTGGAGCTTCTTGACAGCCTCTAGGGGAGATTCGAGTAGTGCCCGGCGGAAAATGGCCCAGCGCATCGTCGGCGCCGGAGCCGAAGTGAGCTGGCGTCCGGACGAACCCCACCTGGCGATCTCCACCACCCGCGGAGCCGTCATCGCTCGTCACGCCGTCGCGCCCCGCGGCGCCGGCCGAATCGTCGTCGGCCCCGGGCACACCGTCACGCTCGACCCCCCAGGGCCGCCGTCAGGGCGACCGCACGCCGTGCAACGGCAGGACACGCCTCCTCCCCTCTCCTGAAGCCCTCGTCCACGCTCGGGCGTCTCGCTGATGACTCGCAGGGCACGCGGGTCCGTCACCAGGACGGCACCGGCCCGTGATCCGTGGTGCCCCTCTGCGGTTCGGACGAAGAGGGTGCCGTGTCGAAGGGGGGTGAATCCGGCCCGGCCGTGCATCCGCCGAGTGATCGTCCCGGTGTGGGCGTCGGCCCCGGTCAGCGCGCCGCGTGCTTCAGCATGGCGGATACACCGTGGCGACCGGCCTGCCGGGCGGCCCCGGGCAGCATGGTGACGGCGTGCAGCCGGGAGGAGAGATGGAGGCGCGAAACCTTGGCGGCGCGGTGCCAGCCGTGGGCGTCGAGCCGGCAGGCGGTCTCCTTGAAGAAGCGCTTGGCCTCGTCGAAGCGGCTGCCGGTGTATGCCTTGACGGACGACTCGCTTCCGGCGTGCCGACGGTAGCTGAAGCAGACCTCGGGGCTGGTGGCCAGCGACTCCCCTGCAACGAGCAGGTCGACGACCAGTGCGAGGTCCTGGATCACGGCGAGGTCGGTGCGGAACCCGAACCGCTTGACGGCCTCGGTGCGCCAGCAGATCGACGGGAAGTACAGCCAGTTGCCACGCAGCAGGCTGACCGCGAGGTCCTCGCCGCCGAACAGCCCGCGGCCCGGTCCCTTGGGCGCGTAGATCTTCCGCTTGGCGCGGTCGACGAGTGTGCCGTACGGTCGGCCGTCGGTGCCGATGACCTCGACGCCGGGCTGGATCATCGCGGCTTTCGGCTCGCGTTCGACGGCGGACCGGACCGTCTCCAGGTAGTTCGGGTGCATCAGGTCGTCGCAGCCCATGAGCACCAGGTACTCGTACTCGGCCAGGGAGACGCAGCGGTTGAAGTTGCCGGTGACGCCGAGGTTGCGCTCGTTGCGGTGGTATCGCACCCGTGGGTCGGAAAGGGCCTCGAACCACTCGGGTACACCGCTCTCGCGGCCGTCGTCGACGACGGTGAGCCGCCAGTCGGTCCCGCTCTGGGCGAGGACGCTGCGCACCGCGTCCTGCATGAGTGGGGCGTCGCCGTAGTAGGGCATGAGGATCTCGTAGCGGGACACGTCGGGCCTCGTACGCCGGGGTGGAGGAGAGCATTGCGTTGCCACATGCAGCCATGTCGACGACCGGCATGACATTCAAGCACACGAGCATGTCGACCCGCGCCGCCCCTGACCGCCGGCCGAGTCGAGCCAGACGTTGGGCCGCCACCGCTGGGTGATCGAGCGAACCGTGGCCTGGCTTACCGGCTACCGCCGCACCGCTCGCCGCTACGAGCGCGACCACCTGCCCTACCTGGCCTTTTGCGACCTTGCCGCCGTCATCACGGGCCGCAAACGACTGGCGAAGGTCACCACGTAGGACAAGGTCTAAGGGCCCGCAGAGAATCAACATGTTGATTCTCTGCGAACCCTTAACGCCCGACCCTGCAGCGACCTCGGAGATCGCTGCAGGGCGGCTCTTGGGTCAACGTGCAGGTTCCGATCCCACAGGTGTGCGCCCGGAGCGGGCGTCCGGCTGCAGGCAGGGCTGCACAGCGGCGCTGACGGGTGGTCGGAGTTCACGGATGGCGGTGAGGGCGCGGAAGGCGGGCCGCTGCAGGGCCTCGGCCAACGAGTCCTCCCAGGCGGGTAGTGGGGCGAGTCCGGCGTCGGCCCAGCGGCCGTGGCCGAGCACGCTGTAGGCCGGGCGAGCGGCGGGCCTGGGGAAGGCGGTCGAGGAGGTGGGGCGGACGCGTTCGGGGTCGAGGCCGGCCAGCCGGTACGCGGCGCGGGCCAGGCCGTACCAGGTGGTGCGGCCGGCGGCGGTGCCGTGGTAGATGCCGGCCGGCGCGCTCGCACGCCGGCCGAGGGTGTGCAGCTGCCGCGCGAGGTCGTGGGACCAGGTGGGCTGGCCATGCTGGTCGTCGACGACGTCGAGGGTGTCCCGAACGGCGGCGAGCTTCAGCACGGTGGAGACGAAGTTGGGGCCGTGCTCGCCGTAGAGCCAAGCGGTGCGGACGACGTACCCGGTGTCGGGGAGCAGCTCCAGGACGGCCTGCTCACCGGCGAGCTTGGCCCGGCCGTAGGCGTTGACCGGGCCGGTGGGCGCGGACTCGGGGCAGGGCCGGTCGGTGCGGCCCGGCAGGACGTAGTCGGTGGAGACCTGGAGCAACCGGGCGCCGGCCCTGCTGCAGGCGCGGGCGAGGTGACGCACTCCGGTGCCGTTGACGGCGGTGGCGGCGGCCTCGGCGGACTCGGCGCCGTCGACGTCGGTCCAGGCGGCACAGTTGACGACCACGTTGTGGCCCTGAACGGCGGCGTGGACGGCCTT
Source organism: Kitasatospora sp. NPDC085895 (assembly GCF_040702125.1). NCBI lineage: Bacteria > Bacillati > Actinomycetota > Actinomycetes > Kitasatosporales > Streptomycetaceae > Kitasatospora > Kitasatospora sp. NPDC085895. The sequence goes on from NZ_JBFBJY010000085.1 coordinate 18,444, forward strand.
CTGATCGGTGATGTCGAGCGCGGCGCGGTCGAGGGCGGTGACCTGCTCGCCGGCCTGAGCCAGGACGTCCTGCAGGTTGCGGCCGAGCATGCCGCCGGCGCCGGTGACCAGCCAGCGGGTCATGCGAGGGCCTCCGAAGCCTTGAGCGACAACCGACGGGCGCCATTGCCGCGGTACCGGGCGGCGGTGGCGGCCTCGCCGTCGGCGACGGAGAGGCGCGGCTCGCGGCCGAACTCCGAGCGGAGGCTGCTGACGCAGCGCAGATCTCGGTCTTTGCGGTCCTGGATCCGCCCGACCGTGTCCCGGTCGGTGCCGACGGCCTTCAGCGGCTGGGCGGTCCGCGTTCCCTTGGTGATCGCGGCACTACCGCCGATGCCGGGGACGCGGCCGCTGCGCAGCACCAGGCCGAGGCCACACCAGTGGTCGCGGAGACGCAGCCACGCGCGAACGTTGCCGCGGTCGCCCTTGAACGGCACCCTCCGACCGTCGAGCCGGACGGAGCCGTACAGGTGGTGCCCATCCAGCCGGGCGGTGAGGTCGCTCGCCAACTTCCACAGGGCACCTACGAAGCCGACCGGAGATCGCGAGCAGGACGGCAAGGCAGTCGACTCACCATTGCGGCCCAGGTGGCCGGACCCGACGCCACCGACGGTGCTCGTGCAAACGCACACGGAGGGTCGCTTCCCTGCGCTGTACACGGGATCCGCCGGTGGATCCACGAACGAACCCGGGAGCGGCAGCGGCATCCTGGGCCGATGTTTTGGATTCATGCCGTGTCAACGATTGCGAGCACGATGGGTGCATGCGGCATATGGGCTTCATTAAATAGTCCGGAACCGCTGCGCTGCCCCAAATTCCCCGACGTCCGGCGGGCCGGGTCGCGCCATAGGATCGGCACACCCGACTGTGATTGATGGATCTGCCGCTCTATTGACCGGCAAGACGCTCGGATAAATTCCCCAACCGTCGGCCGCGACCACCCCGCACCCGCTACCGCCAAGGCGTTCGCTCGCTGCTCGCCGCCGTGTCCGCAGCGGGATCGAGTCGGTTCGCAACGATCGGCCGCGCAGCCTGGAGGGAACCTCGTCGCTCACTGTTCGGCATTGTCGCTGCCCGGAAAGAACCCGTCGCCACTCTGCAGATACGTTACGCCCGAAGGCATCCGGCAAAGGAGGACATCCCGGCGGCGGGTCCGGACCGCCTGCCGGAAGTTCCGCTATTCTGGTGCGCATGCGTGGAATTCTGCTGGCCGGCGGCACAGGCTCCCGGCTGTGGCCCCTGACCCGGGCGGTCTCCAAACAACTCCTCCCGGTGTTCGACAAGCCGATGGTCTATTACCCGCTCTCCACCCTGGTGATGGCAGGCATCGACGAGATCCTGATCATCACCACGGCGGAGGACCAGCCCCAGTTCCGCCGGCTGCTCGGCGACGGCTCGCAGCTCGGCCTGCGGCTGGAGTATGCAGTGCAGAAACGACCGGAGGGCATCGCGCAGGCGTTCGTGCTGGGCGCGGGTTTCATCGGGGACGAGTCGGTCGCGCTGATCCTCGGCGACAACATCTTCCACGGCAGCGGCCTCGACACCCGGCTGGCACAGCACACCGACCCCAAGGGCGCGCTGGTCTTCGCCTACCCGGTGGCCGACCCGACGGCGTACGGCGTCGTCGAGTTCGACGCCGACGGCTGGGTGCTGTCCATCGAGGAGAAGCCGGCCGTGCCGAAATCCCGGTATGCGGTGCCGGGACTGTACTTCTACGACAACCACGTGGTCGAGATCGCGCGCGGCCTGCGACCCAGCGCCCGGGGCGAGTTGGAGATCACTGCGGTCAATGACGCCTATCTGGAGGCGGGTGCGCTTCAGGTGACGAAGCTCGACCGCGGCACGGCCTGGCTGGACACCGGGACCTTCGTCTCGATGGTGCAGGCATCGGAGTTCGTCCGGGTCATCGAGGAGCGACAGGGCTTCAAGATCGGCTGCATCGAGGAGGCCTGCTGGCGGGCCGGCCTGATCGACGACGCCCGACTCCGGCTGCTCGCGCAGCCGTTGCTGAAGAGCGGATACGGCCAGTACCTGCAGGACCTGCTGGCACAGGACACATGCCAGCCCTCGTCGACATCTGTGCCCGGATCGCGACCGTCGGCTTCGGCGCGGGCCACTCATCGCTGATCCGGTATCTGGGTACGTCCCGGTCTCCAGGCGATCGGCAGGTCGCCGGCGTTGGACCGACCGGATTCGCGCCCGGTGGGACTGCGGTCGCCCCGCGGACCTCGGACGAGCACCGCGGGAAGCTTGTGGGGTCAGCAGCGACAGACCGGTTCGGAGACCAAGCAGTGTTTGAGGGTGAAGGAGTTGGAAGGGTCGCCCTCGTGGGTCGACGAGGTCGGCGGGCGAGTTGCCAGACGCGTGATTGCCGTCGACGGTGTTCCGGGTGTTGGGAACGCCGACCAGACTGTGGAAGAAGACGACGCCGCCGGACATCGGTGAGTCGCCGACGTTGTCGCGGACCTCGTTCTGCGTGACCGAGACGTCGTCGGCGCCGGTGGGGAGGGTGCCGGTGCCCTGCATGTGCGAAAGCCCGGTGTAGGGCACGCAGTACCGGTTGTCGGCGGTGACCCGGTTGCGGGTGGCGCGCAGCGAACCGGCCCGGGGCACGGTTTCGTCGCCGACGACGAAGACGCCTCCGCAGTCGTCCCGGATCTCGTTCTGCTCGACGCCGAGACTACGCAGGCGGCGGATGGCGACGCCGATCCGGTTCCCGGTCAGGCGGTTCCCACTCACCACGGTGCCGCCGGTGTCGATGGCACCGCTGCCCTTGCTGTCCACGACGTTGGCGAGGAAGATTCCGGACTGGCCGTTGCCGGTGGACTCGTTGCCGACGATCACGGCGCTGCTGGCCGCTCTCATGTCGTCGCCGCTGCTGACGGCTGCCCGCTCCACCCGCACATCACCGAGGACACCACCCGACCCGACAGCCACCGACAGTGCGGCGCCCGACGCCGACGGGCCCGCCGGATACCGGCGCCTGCCCGTCCCGTCGCCGGCCGACTCCCGTACCGAGAACGGCGTGCGGTGGTTCACCCTGGGAGCACGCACCGGCAGCACCACCATCGTGGCCGGCCGCACCACCGCTACTCCCGGGACATCCTCGGCCCGACACTGCGCGTGCGCACCGGCGAAACCGTGGACGTCCGAGTGACCGACGACCTGCCAGAGACCACCTCCATCCACTGGCACGGCATGCACGTGGCCGCCCGCTTCGACGGCGGCCCCCACCAGCCCATCGCCCCGGCAACGACGTGGGAGCCCTCCTGGAAGGTCGCCCAGCCCGCGGCCACCCTCTGGTACCACCCTCACCCGCACGGATCGACCCAGGTCCACACCTACCGCGGACTGGCCGGCCTCGTTCTCGTCGACGACGAAACCAGCGACGACCCCGGCCTGCCCCACGGGTACGGCATCGACGACCTCCCCCCATCGTGCAGGACAAGACCCTCAATCCGGACGGCATACTCGACGAACGTGACGACGAAGGCAGCGGACTGCTCGGCGGCACCGTGACCGTCAACGGGATCGGCGGGGCCTGGGCACCGGTCGCCACCGAGCGGATCCGCCTGCGGATCCTCAACGGCTCGACGATGCGCGTCTACAGCTTCGGCCTCGACGGCAAGAGCGAGTTCGAGATGGTGGGCTCCGACGGCGGCCTGCTCACCGCACCCGTCCGGCTGCGCCGCCTCGCACCCACCCCCGGAGGACGGGCCGAGATCGTCGTCTGCCCGCAGACCGGCCAACCGCGCGCCCGCGCTCCCTCCCGACCAGCACGCCCGGTAGGAAGAACCGCGGCGAAGCCCTCGGCGCCCCGAAGAGCGAGGAAGTCGAGGTTCTGCTCCTCCAGCCCTGGGCGCAGTTGCACCCCGGCGTGGCAACACCCTTGGCGCTGGCCGAGGTGCCGCCGGCCCACACGGCCGCAGCGGTGAACCGGGCGTTCGAACTCGACGGCAACACGATCAACGGCCTGCCGATGGACATGGAGCGGATCGACGTCACCGCCACCGTCGACGTCCCGGAGGTCTGGACGGTGACGAACACCCACAACCGGGTGCACAACTTCCACGTCCACGACAACCCCTTCCAGGTCCTCGACGTCAACGGCGGCCCTCCCCCACCGGAACTGGCCGGCTGGAAGGACACCGTCTCCGTGCCGCCCTCGGGCGCGGTGCGCCTCGCCGTGGTCTTCCGCGACCACGCCGACCCGCAGAACCCGTACATGTGCCACTGCCATCTGATGCGCCACGAGGACGACGGCATGATGGGCCGGTTCGTGGTCGTCGGGCAGGACCACGGGTCCGGCTGAGCACGCGTCCGGCCGCTCGACCCGCCGGCTTCCCGACGGTGCATGCGATCCAGGACCCTGCTGACCCGGTCCCGGTCGAAGCTCGTCGCAGTGGATCCCGACACGACGGCCCGTGCGCCGTGCGACGTGGCGGCACGGTAGCCGGGGGGATCGTGCCGAGCTGGCGCGTGCCGCCGTCATGACCGCCCTCGCCGGGAGCCACGGCGCGGCGAGCGCCGTCAGGCTGATGGTCCGGTTCGACGAGTGAGCACTGTCGTCGCCCCCTTCAGCGGCCGGCCCGGGCCCGGTGGTCGAAGGCGATCAGCGGATCGCCGGTGAGCGGGTGGTCGACCACCGCGGCGCGGACGCCGAAGACCTCGGCGAGCAGCTCGGCCGTGAGCACCTCGCGCGGCGGGCCGGAGGCCACCACGGCCCCGTGGTGCAGCACGTGCAGGCGGTCGCAGAGCGAGGCGGCGGCGTTGAGGTCGTGCAGCGAGATCAGGGTGGTGCGGCGGCGGGCCCGGAGCAGGGCCAGCAGGTCGATCTGGTGCTGCACGTCGAGGTGGTTGGTCGGCTCGTCCAGCACCAGGACCTCCGGCTGCTGGGCGAAGGCCCGGGCCAGCAGCGCGCGTTGGCGTTCGCCACCGGAGAGCGAGGCGAAGCCGCGGTGTTCGTGGCCCTGCAGGCCGACCTCGGCAAGGGCCTCGGCGACCAGCTCGCGGTCGGCGGCGGACTCGCCGGCGAAGGCCCGCTGGTAGGGGGTGCGGCCCAGCGCGACCATCTCGCGGACGGTGAAGTCGGCCTCCGCGCCGCGTTCCTGCGGCAGGGCGGCGATCCGCCGGGCGGCCTCGGCGGCGCCGAGCGAGCGCAGGTCGCGGCCGGCGAGCAGGACCCGGCCCGCGTGCGGCCGCAGGTGGCGGTAGACGGTGCGCAGCAGGGTGGACTTGCCGCTGCCGTTGGGCCCGACCAGGCCGACGGTCTCGCCCTCGGCGGCGAACAGCCGGGCGCCGGTGAGCACCTCGTGGCCGGCCAGCCGGACGGTCAGGTCCTCGATGTCGATCCTCATCGGTGCTCCGGTCGTCGGTCGAGCAGGTACAGCAGGACGGGCGCGCCGAGCAGCGCGGTGACCACGCCGATCGGGACCTCCTGGGTGGCGAGGGCCGTCCGGGCGAGGGTGTCGACGGCGGTGAGCAGCACGGCGCCGGTGAGGGCGGCGAGCGGCAGCAGCCGCCGGTGGTCGCCGCCGACGAGCAGCCGGCAGACGTGCGGCACGAGCAGGCCGACGAAGCCGATGGCGCCGGAGACGGCGACCATCACGCCGGTCAGCAGGCTGGTGACGGTGAAGAGTTCGCGGCGCAGCCGGGCGACGTCGACGCCGAGGCCGGTGGCGGTCTCGTCCCCGACGGCCAGTGCGTTCAGCGCCCTGGCGCGGGCCTGCAGGTGGACGGCGCCGAGGGCGACCGCCGCGCAGGGCAGCGCGAGTTGGCTCCAGGTGGTGCCGCCGAGGCTGCCCATCAGCCAGAACAGCACGCCGCGGGTGCGCTGTTCGTCGCCGGCCTGCAGGACGAGGAAGCTGGTGAACCCGGCGAGGAACTGGCCGATGCCGATGCCGGCGAGCACCAGCCGCAGCGGGGCGAAGCCACCGCCGCGCCGGGCGATCGTCCAGACCAGGGCGAAGGCGGTGAGCGCGCCGGCGAAGGCCGCGCCGGAGAGGCCGAGTCCGAGGCCGGCGCCGGCCGCGGTGCCGAGCACGGTGACGGCGACGGCGCCGAGGGTGGCGCCGGAGGAGATGCCGAGCAGGTAGGGGTCGGCGAGCGGGTTGCGGACGAGGGCCTGGACGGCGGTGCCGACGAGGCCGAGTCCGGCGCCGACGACGGCCGCCAGCAGGGCGCGGGGGGCGCGCAGTTGCCAGACGATCAGGTCGCGGGTGCCGGGCTCCGCCGGGCGGCCGGTGAGGTGGCGGGCGACGATGCCCCACACCTCGGCGGGCGGCACGTCCACCGCGCCGAGCGAGACGGCGAGGGTGAGGGCGACCGCCAGGGCGAGCGCGAGGGCGACCGCCACCGCGCCGGTGCGCGGGGGCGCGGACCTTCGGACGGCCGGGGCCGCGTCCGGTGCTGCGGTGGCGGCCATCTAGCGGCCTTCCACGGCGAGTCCGGGGTGGACGGCGTGGGCGACGGCGAGCACGGTGTCGGCGTTGCGGACGCCCGCGATGGTGGTCACCTCGGAGCCGATCCGGACGAAGTGGCCCGCACGGACGGCCTTCAGCTCCCGGGTCGCGGGGAAGTCGCGGAGGAAGGCCTCGGCCTGTTCGTAGGCCTTGCGGGTCTCGGCCTCGCTGCCGCGGTTGCGGACGCCGAGCTGGATCCAGTCGGGGTCGGCGGCGACGACGTCCTCCCAGGAGACGGGCTTGAAGGTGCCCCGGCAGTCGGCGAAGACGTTGCGGGCGCCGGCGAGGGTGATCACCGCGTTGGCGACCTGGCGGCCGCAGGCGGCCATCGGCTGCTTGGTGCCGGCGTCGGCGTCGAAGAAGAAGTAGGAGGGGCGGCGGTCGGCGGGGACGGCGGCGAGCGCGGTGCGCACGGCGCCGACGGTGCGGTCCATCCCGGCCACCAGTTCCTCGGCGCGGGCCGTGGTGCCGGTGATCGCGCCGAGCCGGCGGATGTCGGCGGCCACCTCGGAGAGGTCCTGCTGCGGGCCGGTGAGCCGGTCGGCGCAGGCGGTGGAGTGCAGCTGGACGTGCTTGATGCCGGCCGCGGCGAACTCCTGCTCGGTGGGGGCGGCGCCCGTCGCCCCGCCCATGGCACCCATCGAGGCGAAGGTGTCGACGTACAGGTCGGCGCCGGAGCCGAGCAGCTTCTCCTTGGCGATGACGGCGCGCCCGAGGACGGGGACGGCGGCGGCGCGCTCGGCCAGGTCGGCGGGCATCGTGCCGGTGCCGGGCGGGAATCCGGTGCCGATCACCCGGTCCCCGGCGCCGAGCCGGAGCAGCATCTCCAGGGCGGCGGCGTTGCTGGTGACGATCCTCCGGGGCGGCGCGTCGAAGACGGTCTCCACGCCGGCGCAGTCGGCCGCCCGGACGGGGAATCCGCCGGTGGCCGCGGACGGTGCGGCGGAGCCGGTGCCCGCGGCGGGGGTGCCGCCGCCGCTCGCGCAGGCCGAGGTGAGCAGGGCGAGGGCGGCGGCCAGGCCGCACAGGGCGCGAGCGCGCATGGTGGTCTCCGGATGGTCCGTGCTGCGGGGCGGCGGTTGCCGGCCCGGTGCAGGTAGTCGGACGGATCCGGCCCGCGGTTCCGGCGGGTGCGGGGATTGCGGCGCGGGGTCGCGGCCGGCGGGGGCGGTCCGCCGTTCGTCCACGCTCCGTCAGGGATTCCTGACGGAGCGTCGCCACCCCTCTGTACGCGGGGCGGATGTCGTGGTGACATGTACGCGACAGACCGCCGGAGCGGAGTCCCGCCCGGCGGCCGTGCACGATCGGAAGGAAACGCCTTGATCGTTCGCATGCTCGTCGCCGTCGGCGCCACCGCCGCCTCGCTGGTCGCCGCCCCCGCGGCCTCGGCCGCGGCGCCCGCCGGCCCGTGGACCACCCCTCCGCCGCCGGACAAGATCGTGATCAACGTGGCCACCGTCAACGGCTCCGGGTGTCCGGCCGGCACGGCCGCCGTCGCGGTCTCCCCCGACAACACGGCCTTCACCGTGACCTACAGCGATTACCTGGCACAGGTGGGCGTCGGCTCCAAGCCGACCGACTTCCGCAAGAACTGTCAGCTCAACCTGAACGTGCACGTGCCACAGGGCTTCACCTACGCCATCGCCTCCGCCGACTACCGCGGCTTCGCCCACCTGGAGCGCGGCGCCGTCGGCACGCAGAAGGCCAACTACTACTTCCAGGGCTCGCCGCAGACCACCTCCAGCAACCACCAGTTCAAGGGCCCGCTGGACGACAGCTGGCAGGCCACCGACTCGGTGGACGTGGCCGCCCTGGTCTTCGCGCCCTGCGGCGAGCTCCGCAACTTCAACATCAACACCGAGCTGCGGCTCAACGCCGGGACGTCCGACACCGCCAAGACCACCAGCTTCATGACGATGGACTCCACCGACGGCGACATCAACACCGTCTACCACCTGGCCTGGAAGACCTGCCCCTGACCCTGCCGCACCACCACGACTCCCGCCCGGTCCCACCCCCGGCCACCGTCGGGACCGGGCGGGCCCGCCCGACAGCAGGGGGCTCCGAGGAGAGCCGGCGCCCCCTGCGCCCGTCCGTCCGCGGGCCGCCCGGCGACAGGGCGGCCCGCGGCCGTCAGGCGACGGTGCGGCGGCTCTCGGCGGCGGTGACCAGGGCGCCGTGGAGCTCGGCGCGGACCCCGAGGGTGCCGGCGGTGATCTCGACCGCGTCGGCGACCGCGGGCTGGGCGTAGCGGTCGACGGACTCGCGGACGCCCGTCACCAGGGGCGTGCCGGCCTGGCCGAGCTCGCCGCCGATGATGATCGCGGCGGGGTTGAGGCAGTTGACCAGGTCGGCGAGGACGCGGCCGAGGGTCCGGCCGGCGTCGGTGATCACGCGGGCGGCGGCGGGACGGTCGCCGAGCTCGTCGAGCGGCGGGATCTCCTCGGGCACGTTCCCGCGGTCGGCGCTGGCCAGCACGTGGGTGAGCCGGCGCCGGACCTCCGCGACGGAGACGACCGTCTCCAGGCAGCCGCGGTTGCCGCAGCGGCACCAGCTGGTGGCGCCGGGCAGCTGGATGTGGCCGATCTCGCCGGCCAGGCCGGTCGCGCCGCGGTAGAACTGGCCGCCGAGCACGAGGCCGCTGCCGACCCCGTGCGAGGCCTTGACGTAGATGAGGTCGTTGAGACCGCGGCCGGCGCCGAGGGCGCGCTCGCCGCGGGCGCCCATCTCGGCGTCGTTGGCGACCGCGACGGCCATCCGGAGGCGGCGGGCGAGCTCGGCGGCCGGGTCGAGGCCGATCCACTTGGCGAGGATGGTGGGCGCGCGGACGGCCCGGGTGCGCAGGTCCATGGCGGCGGGGATGCCGGCCGCGGCCGCGCCGACGGCCTCCGGTCCGCAGCCGGCCTGGCGCATCGCCTCGACGGCGAGGTCGGCGGCGGTGTCCAGGGCGCGCTGCGGATGGTCGTCGATGTCGAGCAGCGCGGTGGCCTCGCCGAGCACGGTACCCTCGCCGGTGCCGACGGCGGCGGTGATGTGGGCGTGGCCGAGGTCGAGGCCGAGGACGAGCCCGGTGTCGCGGCTGAGCGCGACCACGGCGGCCGGGCGGCCGCGCCCGGTGACCGGGCCGGTGGGGGCGGGCTGCTCGGTGACGGCGCCCTCGGCGCGCAGGTCGGCGACCGCGCTGCTGACCGCGGACCGCGACAGGCCGGTGAGCCGCCCCAGGTCGGAGCGGCTGAGCGCGCCGTACTCGGCGAGCACGGCGAGCAGGGCGGTGCGGGTGCGCAGCCGCCGGGCGGAGAGGGCGGCCGACTCGTGGAGGTCGCTCATACATGCACCGTACTGGCTCCCGAACGAATTCATCCGCCGGACGGAATATTTACTCCACATCTCGTCCTCTTGACGGACATATTTCACCCTCATACGGTGATACGGATCGCACAGGTCCGAACGCCACGGAGCTCCAACGCCCGTCACGTCCGCACGGGAGAGGAAGCACGTCCGATGACCAAGAGGTCCCGAGCGGCATCGCCGCACCTGTTCCGCTGGCGGGTGGAGATTCCGCACCAGTCCGGTGACACCGGGCCGGACGGCACGCCCGACACCGGTGTCCACCTCTTCATCGTCGACGCCTCCGAGGCCGACCACGCACTGGAGCAGGCACTCGCCCGGGCGGAGTCCGAGGACGCCCGCCGGCACCGTCGCCACACCCCGCTCGCGGTGGACCTGCACCGGGTCTCCGTGGTCAAGCTCTGCCACGTGGCCTGAACCGCCCGCCGAAGCGCCCGGCCCGCCCGGCCGCGCCCGGCTCCACCAGCGCGTACGCCAGCAGCAGACCGAGCAGCGGCACCGCGCACAGCGCCGCCAGCACGCCCTGCGGCCCGTGCGCCCGGGCCAGCAGCCCCAGCAGCGGCCCGCACAGCCCGCCGGCGCTGACGCCGAGCCCCAGCGTGACCCCGGCCGCGGTGCCGGGGCGGCCGGGCAGGTAGTCCTGGCCCAGCTTCACCATCACCGCGAACGGCACGTTGAGCGCCGCCCCGGTCAGCACCGCGAACAGCAGCGGCAGCAGGCCGCCCGGCGCCAGGCAGAGGCCCGCCAGTGCGGGCACCGTGGCCGCGGTGCCCAGCCGCACCGCGGCCACCGCGCCGATCCGGTCCGCGAGCCGGCCGCCGAGCAGCGTCCCGGCGACACCGCCGCCGAGGAAGCCGGCCAGTGCCGCACCGGCGAGCGCGTGCGAGGCGTGCAGGTCGCGCAGCCAGTGCAGCTCCAGGAAGGTGCTGACCCCGAAGAACACCACCGACCGCGCCACCTCGACCCCGGTCAGCACCAGGAACGGCGGCCACCGGTCCGGCCCCGCCGGTGCGGCCGCGGCCGTCGCGACGGCCCGCTCCCGCTCCCGCTGTCGCTGCCGGTGGCGCAGCAGCACCCAGCCGGTGATCAGCGCGGGCGGCACGAACAGCACCGTGGACCGCACGCCCCAGGCCGCCAGCACCGGCGTGGCCAGCACCGGGGCGAGGAAGAAGCCGACGCTGCCGCCCGCCGCGAACACGCTCATCGCCGTCGTGCTGCCGCCCGCCGCCTCCCGCGCGGAGCGCCCGGCCGCCGGGTGGAACATCGCCACCCCGAGCCCGGACAGCAGGACCAGCAGCCAGACCGCGGCGTACGAGGACACCAGCCCCGCCGCACCGAGGCCGACCCCGGCCAGGGCCACGCCGAGGGCGGCCGCCCCGCCGAGCCGCCAGCGGTCCACGGCCAGTCCGACGAAGGGCTGCGGCACGGCGCTGCCGACGGTGGCCGCCATCGCGAGCCCGCCGACCGCCACGTAGTCGTAGCCCCGGTCGAGCGCGAAGTACGGCACCACCGCGGGGACGAGGCCCTGGTAGAAGTCGTCGACGGCGTGCGCGGCGCCCCACAGGCCCATCCGCCGCCAGACCCCGCCGGACTCCGGCGGCCCGGCTGCCGCGGATGGTCCGGGTGGCGCGTGCGCCGCTCCGGCGGCGCTCCGGTGCGCGGTGTCGTCCAGGGTCATCCCGCCTCCTCGGTGGCTCTCCGGCGAGCGTTCGCCGGCAGTGACCAGCCTGGCCCGCGGCACCGGGGACGGGCTTCCGATACTCTGCCGATCCATGTCGCCAACCCGCCAGGAACTGACCGGCCCGACCCGGCAGCCGCTGGCCCACCGCGAGCGGATCGACTGGCACTTCCACACCGTCAACCAGCTGGTCTGCCCGGGTCGCGGCGTGCTGGAGGTGTCCACCCCGCAGGGCAGCTGGGCGGTCCCCGCACACCGCGGGGTCTGGCTGCCGGCCGGCGTGCCGCACGCCCACCGGGCCCACGGGCCCAGCGAGTTGCGCAGCCTGAGCTTTCCCGCCGAGGTCAACCCGCTGGCGCTGGACCGGCCGACGGTGCTGGCGGTCAGCCGGCTGCTGTGGGAGGTGGTCGAGGTGATGAGCGGTCCGGAGCCGCCGCAGGGCGAACAGTTCCGCACCCTGGAGCGGGTGGCGCTGGACCAGCTGTGCCGGGCGCCCGCCCTCGGCCTGGAGCTGCCGACGCCCTCGGACCCGCGGCTGCGGGACCTCGCCGACCTGCTGGCCGCGGACCCGGCCGACGACCGGACGCTGGCCCGGCTCGGCGCTGCCGTGGGCGCGTCCGAGCGCACGCTGAGCCGGCTGTTCCGGCAGGAGACGGGCATGAGCTTCCCGCAGTGGCGGGCGCAGCTGCGACTGCACCGCGCGCTGACCCTGCTGGCCGCGGGGCACTCGGTGACCTCGGTGGCGGCGGCCTGCGGCTGGTCCTCGCCGAGTTCGTTCGTGGAGTCGTTCCGGAAGGCCTTCGGCACCACCCCGGGCCGCCACCAGCGCGAGGGCGGCCCGCTGCGCTGAGGGTGCCGCGCCCGCACTCGTACCGCCCGCCCGAACGCCGGATCGAGCACCCGGGACCAGCCCGGACCAACCGGGCGAACCCCTGGTCGGCGTGCCTGCTGCGTGAAAGGATCACGGGCATGCCCTCGATCCCCGCTCTCCGCTCGTGGCTCCGGACCCTCCCCGCGGACGAGGTGCGAATACTGGTGGCCCGTCACGAGGCCGCACACGGACCGGATTCCGTCCGGTACCGGGGGCAGCCGGTGGCCAAGAAGGCGGCCACGGACTCGGGCACCCACCTGTGGGTCGTCAAGGCGCCCGCCGGGCTGCTCGCCGCACTCGCCGACTGCGGCGCCTCGATGGCCGCGATCGAGCTGCGCCACCGGGGGTTCCCGGTGGCGGCGGTGCGGTCCCCCGACCTGGACGGGCTCGGGGCGATGATGGGCGCGCTGCCCGCGCCGATGGCCGGTCTGGCCCTCCACGGCCTGGCCCTGCGCCCGGAGTCCGCGACCACCCGGCTGGTGCGCGAGAACTGGCAGGACTTGTGGGAGCGGGCCCTGACGCCCGCCGAGGACCTCACCGAGGAGGGGCACTTGGCGCTCCATCACACGGCGCCCGCAGCACGGCCGGTGGCCGAGGACGTGCAAACCTCGACGGACGCCACCGGATCCGGCGTGGAGCAGGTGGAGCAGGACGTCCAGCGGCTGCGCACGGACGGCGCGGCCCTCGCGGACCGGCTCGACACCGCGGCCGCCGGGATCCGAGCCGGACTCGGAACGGCGGACCCGGCCCTGGCCGAGGACGTCGCCGGCTGGCTCGCCGACCGTGCGCGCACGGCCGGGACGATCCGCGCGCTGGACCCCGACGGCACGGGGTGGCCCGCCGAGGACACCTACGACACGGTGGTGCGGATCGTTGCGTCCGTGCGCGAGGCGGAGGAGCGGCAGGCGCACGAACGCCGGGCGCTGCTGGCCGAACTCGTCGAACAGCGCGAGACCCACGCCAAGTACGTGGGCCTGCTGGAGCAGGAGTCGTTCCTGCCGGCCCGGGAGGGTCTGGAGCGCGTCGTCGCGGACCTGGCGAACCGGGTCCGGGAGACCGAGGAGCGACTCGGGCTCGCCACCGGCGGCCTCCCGTCCGCGGCGGCGGCGCCCGGTGAGCGACTCGACGACCCGGTGGAACCGTCGGCCGGTGCCCCGGCGGACGCCGTGCCCGCGGCCGACGAACCGGAGCCGCACCCGGAACCGGAGCCGGAGCCGGAGGACATCGCACCGGAGAGCACGGCCCCGGAGAGCGCGGCGCAGGTGGACGGCCCCGCCGCACCGGAGTCCCCCGCCGGCAGCACCACCGGGACCGACGAGAACGCCGGGAGCACCGGCCTCGACGAGCCCGCACACGCCGGGACGGTGGACACCGGGCCCGCCGGGGAGGCCGGGGAGGCCGGGCAGCCCGGTCCGCTGCGGCGCAGGACGGAGCCGCCCGCCGCTCGGCCCGAGCAGGACGCCGGGCCGACCGGTCCCGGCGGGGCCGCCGAGCCCCTCGGGGCCGCCGGTTCCGAGGAGTCCGACGGATCCGCGGACACCGCCGGGCCGGTACCGGTGGCCGACGTGTGGACCAGCGGGAACGACGGCCCGTCGGCGGTCGAGCGGCTCATCGCACAGGACCGCTTCGCCGAGGCGTACTGGACCACCAGGGCGGCCGGCGAGTCCCAGCACCGCGTCCAGACCCTGGCGTTCGCCCACGCGGCCTTCCACCTGCCGAACGCCCAGGCGGCGTTCGAGCTCCAGCTGCAGTCCGAGGGTATCGGGTTCCCGGCCGCGTCCGAGGACCGTGAGGCGTACCTGGTCGCGCTGGCCGCCGCACTGCGCAGCGGCCTGAGCGCGGGCTGGGCGCCGCCGCTGGTCACCGAGTTCGCGCCGCTGCCGGGCCTGCCCCAGGTCTGGGCCGACGTGCTGCAGCACCTCGTCGCCGAGGTCCGCCAGGGCTTGACGCTGGCGGCCGGGGAGGTGCTGCGCGCGTCCGCGGCCGAGCCGGCCGTGCACCGCGCCGAGATCGGCGACCGGGCGCGGCAGCTCCAGGAGGACCTGCCGCAGCGGACCATCACCCTGCAGCGCGGCACCAAGGTGCTGCAGACCATGTGCGCCCGCGACGGGCGGCTCGGTCTGACGCTGCGCCTGGTCCAGGAGTGGGCGGCGGGCCACGCGGACGAACGCGCGCTGGCCGAGGACATGGAGCAGCACTACCAGCGCGCCGACGCGGCGGACCGGCTCATCGACGCCACCGACCGCGCGACGCGCTCGCCGAAGCAGGGCAAGGAGAGCATCCACTCGACGGCCAGGGAACAACTGCGCAACCACATCAAGACGGTGGTGGACCTGCTGCGCGAGGCGCAGACCGTGGCGGCGCTGCCCCAGCACGGCCGCGGCCGGGAGGTCGGTGCCGGACTGATCCAGGCGGTCGCGGAGGCAGGCCGCGCCGAGTCGGTGCCGGGTCCGGGCGGCGCCGCCCTGCGGGTGCTGGTGCGCTGGCTCGGCGGCGAGTCCAAGACGGTGGCGCGGGAGGACGGGCTGACGCCGTCGGCCGACTGCCTGCTGGCACTGCGCGACCTGGCGTGGCTGGACGACGGCGACCGGCCGCAGCCGCGGCTGGACGGGGCCGGAGCGGCCGACGCGCTGGCCGGCCTGCTCGAACCGGTGGACGTGCCGGCCGCGCTGCGGGCGCACCTCGACCGCGGTGACGTCCACCTCGCCCGTCTGCTGCTCACCGTGGCCGGCCAGGGCCGCCTGCACGGGACGGGCACGCCCGAGGCCGGTGAACTCGAACTGTGGCAGCAGCAGGTGGAGGACTCCGCCGCGGTCTGGCGCGAGCGGGTGGAGCGGCGGCGCCGGCAGGCCGAGTCGCTGTTCGCGCAGATCCGGGTGCAGAACCTGCTGACCCCGCAGGTCGAGAGCGAACTCTCGGGCCGGCTGGTGGACCTGCGGCGCGAGGAGCCCGCCGAGCGGTTCGGGGGCCGGGACGCCGACGTCCGGTCGCTGGCTGCGGAGCTGCGTGCCCTCGTCGTCCAGAAGACCGCGGAACTGCGCGAGCAGCTCGCCGAGTTGCCGCTCGACACGGACTCCGTCGCCCGCATCTTTGACCTGCTGGACGTCGACGACGTCGTCACGGCGGAGGAGCTGCTCTCCTTCGCCCGCCAGGGCCGCGCGCTGCCCGAGCGGCAGAGCGACAAGGGCGTCGAGCTGGACGAGTTCCTCGCGGGCATCGCGCACCGCGACGCGCCGGCCGCCGGCGGCACCGGCGTGGGCGCGCGCTGGTGGGCGTCCCACTACGCGGCCGGCCGGTCGCTCGCGGAGGCCACCTCGGTGGCCCTCGACTCCTGGGAGGCGCTGGCGGACCCGCGCAAGCGCAGCAACGCCTACCAGAAGCACGTGGGCAGTGTGCTGCGGCTGCTCGGCCTGACGGCGACCCAGGTGGCGCTGGACGAGGCGGACCGCAGGGACTGGAGCGTGATGCGGCTGAGCGTCCGCGCCGACGTCAGCGAGAGCCTCCCCGGGTACGTCGCCGCGCTGGGCTCGCAGGCCCACCGGTCGTACCGGGTGCTGCTGATCTCCGACGAGCAGCGCGGCGAGGGACCGCTGCGGCACCTGCCGGAGTCGGCGCAGGGCGCGCACATCATCCTCTACCTGCAGCCGCTGGGCGTCGAGGGCCGTCGCAGGCTCGCGCAGCGGTCCCGCAACCGCCCGCAGCAGGCGATCGTCGTGGACCCGGCGGTGCTGGGCTGGATCGCCGCCCGCGAGCCGCGCTCGTTCCGCGCGGTGCAGCGGGTCACCCTGCCGTGGGCCGGCTACGTGCCCTACGCGCCCTACCTCGCCGGGCGGGTGCCGCCGGAGGTGTTCAAGGGCCGTGACACCGAGAAGAGCGCCATCATGGGCCGGGAGGGCAGCCTGTTCCTCTACGGCGGACGGCAGTTGGGCAAGTCCTCGCTGCTGCGGCAGGTGGTGGACACCTTCGAGCGGGACAACCGCGAGGACCACGTGGCGGTCTACATCGACCTGCGCACGGCGGACATCGGGCACGCCGAGCCGCCGGAGCGGATCTGGGGCGTGCTCGCGGCCGAGCTGAAGCGGCGCGGCCTGCTCGGGCCGCGGCTGTCCGAGCGGGCGGACGGCGACACCATAGCCGCGCACATCCGGCAGTGGATCGCGGACAAGCCGACCCGTCGCGTCCTGGTCCTCGCGGACGAGGCGGACGCCTTCCTGAACGCCGACGCGCGGCCGGTGTACACCGAGGGCGGGCAGTCCACGTTCCGCACGGTGATGCGGCTGCAGCAGCTCATGCAGGACACCAACCGCGCGTTCAAGGTGGTGTTCGCCGGTCTGCACCAGGTGCAGCGCTTCAACCGGCTCACCAACGTGATCACCGCGCACGGCGGTCCCGGCATCCTGGTCGGTCCGCTGGTGCCGAAGTCGGCCGTCGAGCTGGTGGTCGAGCCGCTGGCCGCCGTCGGCCTGTTCTTCGAGTCCCCCGACCTGGTGTGGCGCATCCTCGCCCTCACCAACTACCAGGCGAACCGTGCGACACGAGGTCGCTCCAGAGAAGTGAGTGCAGCTGCATGAAGGAGGTGCCGAGCGGCTGAACTTCGGGCCAGTGTCCAGGGCCCGTC
>NZ_JBFBJY010000086.1:0-33449 GCF_040702125.1 Kitasatospora sp. NPDC085895
TGTGGGGCGGCCCCCCCCGCGGGGTGCCTTGGCCCTGGTTCTCGGCGGCGGGGGCGCACTGGGGGGCCGCCCGGGGCGGGGCCGACCGGCCCCCACGTCGTGGTGCGGGCGGCCGACCGGGGTCGGCGCGGGTTTGGATCAGTAGCGGTACTGCTCCGGCTTGTAGGGGCCCTCGACCGGGACGCCGATGTAGTCGGCCTGCTCCTGGGTGAGGGTGGTGAGCCGGACGCCGAGGGCGTCGAGGTGGAGGCGGGCGACCTTCTCGTCCAGGTGCTTCGGCAGGACGTAGACGCCGATCGGGTACTGGGCGGTCTTGGTGAACAGCTCGATCTGCGCGATGGTCTGGTTCGCGAACGAGTTGGACATCACGAAGGACGGGTGGCCGGTCGCGTTGCCGAGGTTCAGCAGGCGGCCCTCGGAGAGCACGATGATGGTGCGGCCGTCGGCCTTGCGCCACTCGTGGACCTGCGGCTTGACCTCGGTCTTCACCACGCCGGGGAGCTTGGCGAGGCCGGCCATGTCGATCTCGTTGTCGAAGTGGCCGATGTTGCCGACGATGGCCTGGTGCTTCATCCGCTCCATGTGGGAGGCGAGGATGATGTCCTTGTTGCCGGTGGTGGTGATGAAGATGTCGGCGGACTCGACGACGTCGTCCAGGGTGGCGACCTGGTAGCCGTCCATCGCGGCCTGCAGCGCGCAGATCGGGTCGATCTCGGTGACGATGACGCGGGCGCCCTGGCCGCGGAGCGACTCGGCGCAGCCCTTGCCGACGTCGCCGTAGCCGCAGACGACGGCGACCTTGCCGCCGATCAGGACGTCGGTGGCGCGGTTGATGCCGTCGATGAGCGAGTGGCGGCAGCCGTACTTGTTGTCGAACTTCGACTTGGTGACCGAGTCGTTGACGTTGATGGCCGGGAACAGCAGCTTGCCGTCGCGGTGCATCTCGTACAGGCGGTGGACGCCGGTGGTGGTCTCCTCGGTGACGCCCTTGATGGTGGAGGCCATCTCGGTCCACTTCGCGGGGGACTCGGTGAGCGTGCGGTTGAGCAGCTCGAGGATGATCCGGTACTCGTCGTTGTCCGCGGTGGACGGGTCCGGGGCCTCGCCGGCCTTCTCGAACTCGACGCCCTTGTGGATCAGCAGGGTGGCGTCGCCGCCGTCGTCGAGGATCATGTTCGGGGTCTGGCCGTTCGGCCAGGTGAGCGCCTGCTCGGTGCACCACCAGTACTCCTCCAGGGTCTCGCCCTTCCAGGCGAAGACCGGGACGCCGGCGGGGGCCTCGACGGTGCCCTCGGGGCCGACCGCGATGGCGGCGGCGGCGTGGTCCTGGGTGGAGAAGATGTTGCAGGAGGCCCAGCGGACCTCGGCGCCGAGCGCGGTCAGCGTCTCGATGAGGACGGCGGTCTGCACGGTCATGTGCAGCGAGCCGGTGATCCGGGCGCCGGCCAGCGGCTGGGAGGCCGCGTACTCCTTGCGGATCGACATCAGGCCGGGCATCTCGTGCTCGGCGAGCTGGATCTCCTTGCGGCCGAACGGCGCCTGGGAGAGGTCGGCGACCTTGAAGTCACCGTTGAGAAGGGACGACATGCGGGATGCTCCTCGCTGCGT
Source organism: Kitasatospora sp. NPDC085895 (assembly GCF_040702125.1). Classification (NCBI taxonomy): domain Bacteria; kingdom Bacillati; phylum Actinomycetota; class Actinomycetes; order Kitasatosporales; family Streptomycetaceae; genus Kitasatospora; species Kitasatospora sp. NPDC085895. The sequence continues at coordinate 1,609 of NZ_JBFBJY010000086.1, forward strand.
GGGGCCTGTCTACGGGTGTGCTTGGCCGCAGAGCGGCCACTGGTCGGCACTCTGCTGCGCGGCACAATCCGTCGGAGGACCTCTCTCCCTCGACCGGGGCACCGGCCCCGATCGACCGCCATCAGCAGCGACGTTTGGCTCTGGGGACGAATCTACACCGAGCCGGGGACCGGGCGGCCGGGCCACGAGCAAGCCGGGCACGGTTTTCGGCCGCCCCGCAGGTGCCGATGGTGGGGCGGCCGGGGTGTCGGTCCGTCAGTGCCGGTCGGGGCCGGGGCCGCCGGGGGTGGCCTCCGGGTCGGGGCCGGCGGCGGCCTTCTCGGCGCTGTAGACGTCGGGCTCCAGGTAGATGGCGCGGGCGATCGGGACGGCGCGGCGCACCCGGGCCTCGGCGGCGTCGATCGCGGCGGCGACCTGGGCGGCGGTGTCCTCGGCGTTGACCGCGATCTTCGCGGCGATCAGCAGCTCCTCCGGGCCGACGTGCAGGGTACGCATGTGGATCACGTCGGTCACGGTGTCGTGGTCGACCAGGGCGTCGCGGATCTCGGCGACGACCTCCTTGTCGGCGGACTCGCCGATCAGCAGCGACTTGGTCTCGGAGGCGAGCACCAGCGCGATGACGATCAGCAGCAGGCCGATGCACAGGCTGCCGACGCCGTCCCAGACGCCGTTGCCGGTGATGACGGTGAGCCCGACGCCGAGGAGGGCGAGCACCAGGCCGATCAGGGCGCCGCTGTCCTCCAACAGCACGATCGGCAGCTCGGGGGCCTTGGCCCGGCGGATGTACTCGGACCAGCCGAGCGCGCCCTTGGCCTTGGCGGACTCCTGGAAGGCCGTCCAGAAGGACCAGCCCTCCATCACGACGGCGAAGACCAGGACGCCGACCGCCCAGCCCCAGTCCCGCAGCTCGTGCGGGTGGATGATCTTCTCGACGCCCTCGTAGGCCGCGAACATGCCGCCGAGGCTGAACAGCACGATCGACACCAGGAAGCCGTAGACGTAGCGCTCGCGGCCGTACCCGAAGGGGTGCTGCTCGCTCGCCTCGCGGGTGGACCGCTTGCCGCCGATCAGCAGCAGCACCTGGTTGCCGGAGTCGGCGACCGAGTGGACGCCCTCGGCCAGCATCGACGAGGACCCGGTGAAGGCGAAGGCGGTGAACTTGCCGACCGCGATCGCCAGGTTCGCGGACAGCGCCGCGACCAGTGCCTTGGTGCCGCCTTCGGTGCTCATGCTGTGGTCCGGTCCCTCCGACTGGGCCTCTACGGCCGGTGGCTCAGCTGTCGACCGCACACAGTATCCCGCCCGGACCGGAAGGCTGATCTCCGGTCAGGGCGGGACGGCGGCCGTCAGCGGGCCAGGCCGAGGTAGACGGCGGCGAAGTCGGTCGGGCCGGTGAGTTCGGCGAGCGCCTGCAGCGGGTCGTCCAGGGTGCTGGCGTACTCGGTGAGCCTCACGTCGTGGGCCTGCGCCAGCCGGCGGGCGCGGGAGACCGCGAAGCCCGGGTCGGCGTCCTCGGGGCGGCCGGGGGTGTGCCGCAGCAGCACGACCTGCAGCTGCAGCGGCTCCGGCTCGTCGACCCGGTCGCGGAAGAAGTCGTCGGGGTCGGCGCCCGCGCCGAGGTGGCCGACGAACATGCCGCGGTGGGCGGTCAGCGTCCGCGGCAGCGGCCCGGGCAGCGCGGGCAGGCCGGCCCGGTCGGCGAGCATCGCGGCGAAGCGGGTCGCGGCGGCGTTCGGCACCGGACCGTCGGCCCAGACCAGCGGCACCGTGCCGGAGAGCTGGGCGGCCAGGCCCTTGGCCGGGTTGAGGTAGGCGGCCGAGTCGGGGCGGCAGCGGACGGCGACCTCGTCGAGGCGGTCCGCGACGCCCTGCAGGGAGCCGGCCGGCAGCTGGGCGGCGCCGATCCGGTCGGCGAGGGCGATCAGCGGGGCGAGGTGCGCCCAGAGCGCCCCCGGGTCCTCGGCCGGCAGGTCGGGCTCGCCCTCGTGCTCCTCGGACGGCTCGACCGCGCTCGGCGCGAACGGCAGCGGCAGCGCCCGGACCTGCAGCGCCGCCTGGGCGAGCGGGCTGCCGGGCGGAGCGGTGACGGCGATCGCGCAGCCGCGCGCGTACGCCTGCTCGGCGAGGCCGATCAGGCCGCCCTCCAGGCCGGAGGCGCTGCTGACGACCAGCAGGTCGAGCGGGCCGACCCAGCCGGGCAGCTGCCAGGCCAGCCCCGCGGCCAGTGAGTCCGGCGTACCCGGGCGGGCCTCGGCGGGGCCGAGCGGCAGCACCTGGCAGGTGGTCACGGCGACCGCGGCGAGCACCTCGGCGGCGGTCAGCGCGCTGCCGTGACCGGCGACCAGGAGGGTGCGGGGCCTGCCCTCGGGCCGCAGCGAGGCCAGTCCGGCCTCGTCGGCGAGCCGGACGGCGGTGCGGATCCGGGCGCCCGCCCCGGCCAGCGCCAGCAGGGCGTGCTGCCGGTCGGCGCGCTGCAGGGCGGCCGGATCGTCGAGCAGGGTGTCGTCGAGCATGCGGCCGGCCTCCAACGGGCTCACCGGGCGGGGGTCAGGAGGGGCGGCGGGCCTCGTCGACCAGCAGGACGGGGATCTCGTCGCGCACGGGGTAGATCAGGCCGCAGGTGTCACCGGTGCACCGCAGCTCCGGCTCGTCCCGGTCGGAGCTCTCGGCGAGCGGCGCGTGGCACTGCGGGCAGACCAGGATCTCCAGCAGGAAGGACGGCAGGCTCATGGACGTCGGGCTCCAGATTCGTGCGGTGTGCGGTGCGGCCAACGCGGCCGACAGCCACATTACCGGCCGTGGCGGGGCTGCCGTCAGATCATCGGGCGCCCGGTCGCCGACGTGCCTCCCGGGCCCTCGGTCAGTTGTCCGGGGAGCGCAGGACGCGCAGGTGGCCGCGCCTGCCGATCTCGCCGGAGTCGGCGTCGTGGGCACCGCCCTGACGCGGCGTGCGCTCCTGCGGGCGGGCCGCCTCGCGGACGGCGTTGGCGAGCGCCTCCAGGTCGTCGCTGGTGCGGCGGACGGGGCCGGCGTCGGCGGCGAGGCGGACGACCTCCCAGCCGCGCGGAGCGGTCAGCCGCTCGGCGTGCTCGGCGCACAGGTCGTAGCAGTGCGGTTCGGCGTAGGTCGCGAGCGGGCCCAGCACGGCGGTGGAGTCCGCGTAGACGTACGTCAGCGTCGCCACGGCCGGCCGGCCGCACGCGGTCCGCGAACAACGACGTACAGAGCTCACGAGGGTGGACGGTACAGCACTCCCGGGCGGGCCGCGACGACCCACCCCCGCCGGGCGTTCCGTGTCGCCGCCGCACCGGCCCCGGGGTGGTCCGCTCCGGCCGGGTCAGGGACTACTCTCGACACTGATATGGACAGCCCCACACCTCCGTCACCGGCCGGTGGGCAGCGCCGAGCGCGCCACCGGGACCGGCACGGCCGCGGCCTGCGCGGACCGCTCGCACCGCCGCAGGTGCCGATCTCGCTGACCCGTTCCGAGCTGTTCGACGACTACGTCCGCGAGTCGGTGGAGCGGCTGGAGCGCCGGTGGCCGCAGCTGGTGGACGTGGAGTTCGCCGTCCAGGAGGTGCCGCTGCCCGGCCGGGGCGAGTCCGACCCGGACGGCGTGCCGCTCGGCCGGGTCGTCCCCGCCGCGCAGGGCCGCAAGAGCCGGATCGTGGTGTACCGCCGCCCGATCGAGATCCGCGCGAAGTCGCGCGAGGACCGGGCGGCGCTCGTCCACGAGGTCCTCATCGAGCAGGTGGCCGAACTGCTCGGGCTGTCGCCCGACGCCATCGACCCCCGCTACGACGAGGACTGACCGCCCCTCCGCTCAGCGCAGCACCAGACCGGGGTCGTTCTGCGCGTACGGCACCGTGACGGTGCTGTGGTCGTCCCGGAAGGCCTGCACCGTGAACAGCGGGACGTCCTTCTGCGGCAGGGCGAGCATCCGGGCCGCGACCACCGGGCCGCCGGAGACCGTCTCCGCGGTGATCCCGTAGACGCCGTTCAGCCCGGCCGGCTCCAGGTTCTGCACGACGACCGTGACGCCGGCCGGGACGTCGACCTCCTTGGTCGCCGGGGTGCCGCCGCCGGTGCCCGCGGACGCGGTGAGCCTGACCTTCGCCGCGGCGGAGCCCGTCGCGGTCAGGTAGAGCGTGGTGGCGCCGCCGCCGCGGTTGTCCGCCAGTCCGGCGCGCTTGCCGATCGGGCCGGCCGCGCTGATCCAGGCCGCGTCGGCCTTGCCGTTGTTCGCCCGGTCGACCCGGACGGCGGCGACCACCGGCGTCGGGTGGGCCGGGTCGCTCGGGCTGAGCCGGATCGCACCGGCCTCGCTGTGCTCGAACGGGCCCAGGTCCAGGGCGGCGACCATGCCCGCCTTGACGTGCAGGCTCTCCTTGCCGGCCGGGGTGAACCAGCCGTTCTTGCCGGAGATCTGGATCTTCAGGTCGGCGTCGTCGTCGGCCGGGGCGGCGACGATCAGCCGGGCCGAGGCCAGCTCGGCCGGCAGGCCCGGCAGCACCTGCACGGCGGCGGGCGCCGCGGAGGCGGCCACCCAGTCGCCGCCCTTGCCCTCGTCGGAGACGTTGAGCGCGGCACCGACCCGGCCGTCGCGCACCACCACGTGCACCGCGAGGTCCGGCTCCACCGCCGTGGTGAGCAGGGACTTCAGCCGGACCCGCTGGGAGCTGCCGGGGGCCATGGTGATGCCGTTGGCCGCCTCGACGTCGATCGCGCCCTTCGCACCGACCAGCCGGATGTCGACCGTCGCCGGGGCGGAGTCCGCGTTGACCAGGTTGACGTAGTCGTCGCGGCCCTGGGCGGTGCTGGCGCCGGCGAACCAGAAGTCGGTGCCGGAGGGCGCGCAGTCCAGGCCGTAGAGGCCGGCCCGGGCCTGGTCCAGGTAGGTGGTGGTCTGCGAGAGGCCGAAGCCGGGGGCGAAGGCGCCCTCGGCGGTGGCCACCGTGCCGGGCGCGGTGTCGCCCGCGAGACCGTGGCCGGTGACCGGGACGCCCGGCTTGGCCAACGTCAGCCGGGCGCCCGCGGCCGGAGCCGCCGGGGCGCCGGCGGAGGGCTTGGCCGAAGCGCTGCCGGACGGCTTCGAGGACGCGCTGCCGGACGGGCCCGCCGAGGGGCTCCCGGACGGCTGGGCGGAACCGCTGCCGGAGGGCTTCGCCGTGGCACCCGCCGGCGGCGCGACGTCGAAGAGCGAGGCGGTGCCGCCCTCCGCCTTGCCGCCGGCCGGGTCGTACAGCGTCAGGTCGGTGGTGGCGAACAGGCCCTGGATCGGCGGCGGGCACACCAGCGTGCTGCGCTCCACCTGGGCGGTGGTGGCGCCGCCGGGCGCACCGGCCGTGGACGGGTCGGCCGGCGGGCGGAGCTCGGCGATCCCGAAGACCACGCCGAGCACGGCCACCGCGGCCAGCAGCGACCGGCCGGTGCGGCTGCCGCCGGGCAGGCCGTCGAAGCTGGGCTTCTTGATCTCGGGCAGGCTCGGCTTCTTGAGGCCGGCGGCCTTGATGCTGGGCTTCTTCATCGCGGGTCAGTTCCCCGTTCCGTGGTGGTGCGGGTGACCGCCGTTGGTGTATCCGTCCTGCTGGCCGCCGTCGGGGTCGTAGTACGGCTCGCCGGTCTGCTGGCCCGGCACCCAGGGCTGCTGCTCCTGCGGGTAGCCCTGGTACTGCTGGCCGTCGTAGCCGTAGGGCGCGTACGGGTCGGCGTACTGGGTGCCGTCGTAGCCGGGCTGCGGCTGCTGGTAGCCGCCCTGCTCGTAGCCCTGCTGCTCGTAGCCCTGCTGCTGCTCGTAGCCCTGCGGGTAGCCCTGCTGCTGGTCGTACCCCTGCTGCTCGTAGCCCTGCTGCTGCTCGTAGCCCTGCGGGTCGTACCCGGTCCCTCGGCCGTCCGGGTCCTCGGCGTCCTGCCGGTCCCAGCCGTACGCGTCCTGGAAGCCGTTCTGGTACGGGTCGGCCTGGTAGGGGTCGGCGTAGTCGTCGGCACCCGGGCCGTCGGCACCGCCCTGCTGCGGGATGCCCGCGTAGACGCCGGTGTCGCCCTCGGTGCCGTCGGCCTCGCCGCGCTCGGCCATCCGGCGGGCGCGGCGGCTGCCGGGTGCGGGCGGCTCGGCGGCCGCGGCGAGCGCCTGGGCGGCCACCACGTCCTCGGGCAGGTCGTCGTCCTTGGTGCTGCGCCGGCCGGGCAGCGCGAGGACGAGCACGACCACGCCGAGCAGCAGCTGGCCGGCGATCCAGCCGGTGTGCGGGAGGCTGCCGGTGCGGGTGACCTCCAGGCGGCCGCCCTGCGCGGGCAGCTTGAAGGCCTGGGCCCAGTCGCCGTCCAGGGCGGCGGCCTCCAGCTCGCGGCCGTCCAGGGTGGCCTGCCACTTCGGGTCGGCCTGCTCGGCGATGCGCAGCACGCGGCCGGCCGGGCCGTCCGGGAGGTCGGTGACGATGTCGTGGGCGCCGGACGGCAGCGGCGTGGTGCCGCCGCCCTTGGGCGCGACCACGACCGCGCGGGTGGCGGGGGCGCCGGTGACCTGCCAGATGGCGATGCCGTTGTCGCGGCTCAGCCGGGACAGGCCGGGGGTGGTGTCGAGCACGTCGCGGACCTTGGCGGTCAGCGGGTCCTTCACCTCGACGTAGCCGATGCCGTAGGCGGCGAGCGCCTTGGCCTGGTCGCCGCCGGAGCCGGCGAGCAGGCGTCCGGTGAGCCCGGTGAGGCCCTGGGTGGCGGCGGCGTCGACGGTGGCCTCGGCCTGGCCGAGGGTCAGCCCGGCGTCGCGGACGAGGGCGTAGCCGACGGCGCTGCCGTCCGCCTTGCCGGTCAGCACCAGGGTGCGGGAGCGGTCGGTGGTGCCGGCCTGCTCGGCGATGAAGGCGGGCAGCTGGGACTCGCGGGTGCGCTGCAGCGGGCCGTCGGCGCCGGCGATCGCCCACCACACGGCGGTGCCGACCGGGGCGAGCACGGCGCTGGCGAGGACGAGCGCGGCGACCGGCTGCCGCCAGCCGAAGGCGATGCCGGAGACGCGGGCGTTGGCGCCGTCGGCGCCGATCGCGGCGGCGGCCAGCAGGGCGACGCCGGTCAGCAGGGTGGCGGGGCCGGCCCAGGCCGCGGTACCGGGGCCGCCGGACGCCGGGGTGACGGTGGTGCCGGCGACCGCGACGGCGAAGACCAGGCCGGCGCCGGCGGCGCCCCAGGCGGCGAGCACGGCGCGGCGCCGGTCGGCGCGCAGCAGCGCGGCGAGCGCGGCGAGCACGACGCCCGCGGAGAGCCAGACCGGCGGGGTGCCGGAGCCGCCGGGGTTGGCGAGCAGCAGGCCGAGCGGGGTGGCGGCGTGGCCGCTGAAGACGGGGACGCCGGCCTCCAGCAGGAGCCGCGAGGGGTGCGTCAGCACCTGGAGCGACCAGGGGGCGAGCACCAGGACGGGCACGCCGAGGATGACCACCACGCGCAGGCCGAGCAGCCGCAGCGCGGTGCCGCCGGAGCCGAACGCACCGCCGCGCAGCACCGCGTGGGCGAGGGCGGCGAGGCAGAGCGGCACCGCGATCGCCCAGACGAGCGGGACGAAGGCGGTGGAGAGGGTGAGCATGAAGACGGTCATCCAGACCGGCCGCCAGCCGGGCCGGGCGCCCTTGGCGGCGCTCTCGGTGCGGATGCCGAGGCCGGCCGCGATGGCCGCGGCGCGGGCCAGCGGCGGCAGCAGGACGGCGAACACGGCGGTGCCGATCCGGCCCTGGGCGATCGCGCCGGTGGCGGCGGGCAGCAGCGCGTAGGCGGCGCTGGCCCAGGCCCGGACGATCTTGGATTCGATCAGCGGCCGGGAGACCAGGTAGGCGCTGACCGCGGCGAGCGGCACGGACAGCACGACGATCAGGGTGAGCGCCAGGTTGGCGCTGCCGAACAGCAACCCGGAGAGGACGGCGAGCACGGCCAGGTAGGGCGGGGCGGCGGCGGTGGAGCCGGTGCCGACGGGGTGCCAGGAGCCGGCGTAGGTGTTCCACAGCCCGGCCAGGCCGTCGGAGGCCGGGAGCAGGGCGCCGCCGGAGAGGTCGCCGGTGCCGAGCAGGCTGCGGCAGGCGGCCAGGGCGAACACCAGCAGGGCGGCGAAGAGCACCGGCGCCGGGCGCCGGACGAGCTTCTTCAGCAGGACGAACTGCTCGACGACGAGGTCGTCGGCGTCGTCGTCGCCGGGCCCGGACTCGACCGAGCCGTGCCGGCCGGCGCCGTGGTCGTCGCCGCGGCCGATGCCGAGCGAGGAGATCGCGGTCTCGACGGCGAGCCGGGCGGTGGCGCCGGGCGCCGGGAAGAGGCTGCGGTCGTCGAGCGCGTCGGCGGAGCGGGTGCGCTTGCGGCGTTTGCGGGCGAGCAGCAGCCGGGGCAGCCGGATGAGCTCGTGGTTGAGGCCGGCGAGTTCGTCGTACGCCTGCCGGGGGTCCTTGCCGACGAGGTTGGCGAACACCCGCAGCAGGGTGCCGAGGACCATCCGGAGCAGGACGTAGGGGAAGAGCGCGCCGCGGGAGTTGGCGAGCAGGGTGTAGACGGCGCCGGCCTTGTCGACCCGGTGCGGGTGTTCGGGGCCGCAGTCGATGGCGCGGCGCTCACGGCTGGCGGCCTCGGCGTGCCGGAGCACGGCGTCGGGGGCGACGACGACGCGGTGGCCGGCGGCGTTGACCCGCCAGCAGAAGTCGACGTCGTCGCGCATCAGCGGCAGCGCCTTGTCGAAGCCGCCGAGCTCCTCAAAGACGTCGCGCCGCACGAGCATGCCGGCGCTGGAGACGGCGAGCACCGGGCGGACCTGGTCGTGCTGGCCCTGGTCCTGCTCGCGGCGGTCGAGGCCCGTCCAGCGGCGGCCGGAGCGGGCGATGGTGACGCCGACCTCCAGCAGCTGCCGGCGGTCGTACCAGCTGCGCAGCTTGGGGCCCACCACGGCGGCGGAGGGCGTGGAGTCGGCGACCTGGAGGAGCCGGCGCAGCGCGTCGGTCTGCGGCTCGCAGTCGTCGTGCAGCAGCCAGAGCCACTCGGTGGGGTGGACCTCGCGCGGGCCGGTGCGGCCGAGGCCGTCCTCCTGCCGGCCCAGCGGGTCGTCGTAGTCGTCCCAGCCGCCGGTGACCGGGTCGTAGCCGGAGGGGTCGAGGCTGTACGGGAGGTCCTCGGGGCGCAGCGGCGGGCTGTTGAAGACGGCCTGGGCGACCGCGTTGCCGAATCCGGAGCGGCGGCCGAGCACCAGCGGGCCGCTCTCGGGCAGCCAGTCGCCGAGGGTGTCCTGGAGCAGCTGCGGCGAGGCGTCGGTGGAGCCGGTGTCGACGGCGAGGACGCGCTGGACGGGCCGGTCCTGGCCGAGCAGGCCGGCGAGGGCCTGCGGCAGCCAGCGCGCGCCGTCGTGCGAGACGATCACGGCGGTGACGAGGTGCCGCGGGTACGCGGGTGGCCGGGCAGCTGAGAAGCCGCTCTGGTGGCTGTAGGCAGTCATCGAGTTCGCGGGCCCCAGGGGTTCTTCGGCGGACGCGGCCTTCGGCGGACGCAGCCGATGGACGACGGCGGGTGGTGCGCGCGCCGTCCGGTGGGGCCCGGTCCACCGGGGTGGCCGGTGCCCGCGGGGCGGGCGGCGGTGCGCGGGCGCCGGATGGCGAGCATCCGGATGGCGCACCACACTAACGGCTCCGCCTCCCGGGGGCGCCGCCGGTACAGGGGAAGGGCCGGCACGGGGACGCGGAAGCGCCCCACCGATCGGTGGGGCGCCCGGCACTGCTGGGGGTTCGGTTCGTCAGACCGCGCTCTTCTTGAGCCGACGGCGCTCGCGCTCGGAGAGACCGCCCCAGATGCCGAAGCGCTCGTCGTTGGCGAGGGCGTACTCCAGGCACTCGGAGCGAACCTCGCAGGCGAGGCAGACCTTCTTGGCCTCGCGGGTCGAGCCGCCCTTCTCGGGGAAGAAGGACTCCGGGTCGGTCTGGGCGCAGAGTGCGCGCTCCTGCCAGCCGAGTTCCTCTTCTTCGTCCTCTGCGATGCCGTCACCGATCAAAAGCTCAAAGAGCTCGCTCATCTGGCGCGCCTCCTCTGCCCCTCTTGGCGTCCCCGTGGTGTTGCCGTTGCCTGAGCGGCGGAACGACACGAGTGAAATTACAGTTGCGCCGCTCTGGCCCAGTCAAGCCGAGCTCTGGTATTGGGCCGAGGATTCACTCCCCGGAACCAAACCGCTACCAATAGTGTACATATCCGGACAACCCGGACATTCGACCCGGAGCAGACGTAACCGCCCAAAGGCATCCGGCATCTGACGTCCGGTCAGCACCGGCCGGCCCCGCCGAGGCGGTCCCGGCGATCGGGCCGGAACCTGCTCCCGATCAAGAAGACGCCCGCGGAGGCGGCCCGGTTGCCCGGGTACCGGGCTGCCTTCCCGGCGATCTTCGCATCGAAACCTAGAGGGTGATTTATCACTCCATCCGGTGGTTGGTGCATGATCCGTCCTGAATGTCCTGGAGATCGGGTTGACACCGGACCCACGGGTGAGGTCTCCTGTCCACCATGTATCGGTTCGTCTCCCGCCCCGCCGGCCGCCAGGCCGCCCCGCGGGCTGCCTCGAACCAGCTCTGTTGTCGCCTCTGTTCCTGCTGTATCTAGGCGCACGCGTCCCACCGCGCGCCGCACACAGCCCGAACATCGAGGCCGCCCGCGCGACACGTCCCCGAACCACCGCGGATCGGCTCACCACCCGACCGACCCCGGCAATCCGAGGACTCCCGTGCGAATGCCCCGTCTCCGCCCGCGCAACCGCGACCGCAAGAAGAACGCACTCGTCACCACCCGCACCGCCGTGCGCATCGCCGCCCCGCGGCACCCCTGGGCCGACGGCCTGAGCGACGTCTCCATCGCCGGCGACCCGCTCGCCTTCCCCCACCTCGCCCGCACCGACCTGCCGCGCCACCCGGCCGCCCCGGTCACCGTCGCCGACCGGGCCCGACTGGTGCGCGAGATCGCCGCCGACCGCGCCCGCTGGGAGCCGCTGGTCCGCTACGACGCGCTCACCCGCTGGTACGCCCGGCTGGAGACCGGCCCCGGCTACGAGGTCTGGCTGCTCAGCTGGCTGCCCGGCCAGAGCAGCGGGTTCCACGACCACGGCGACTCCGCCGGCGTGATGGCCGTCGTGCAGGGCGAACTCACCGAGCGGTCCCTGACCGCGGCCGGCGAGGGCACCCGGGTGCTGCGGCCCGGCACGCAGCGGGTCTTCTCCGGCGGCTACCTGCACGAGATGGTCAACGCCGCGCTGGAGCCCGCCGTCTCCGTCCACCTCTACACGCCCGGCCTGGTCGAGATGAACCAGTACGGCGCCGCCGCCGTGCCGGAGCACCAGCCCGAACCGCGGTAGCCGCCGCCCCGGCTGGCAGGATGACCCCATGCGCATCGTGGCACTGGCTGGCGGAATCGGTGGGGCGCGCTTCCTGCGCGGACTGAAGGAGGCCGTCGCCCCCGGCGACGTGATCACCGTCATCGGCAACACCGGCGACGACATCCACCTCTTCGGACTCAAGGTCTGCCCGGACCTCGACACCGTGATGTACACCCTCGGCGGCGGGATCCACGAGGAACAGGGCTGGGGCCGGGCCGACGAGACCTGGTCCGTCAAGGAGGAGATGAAGGCGTACGGGGTCGGACCCGACTGGTTCGGGCTCGGCGACCGCGACTTCGCCACCCACATCGTCCGCACCCAGATGATCTCCGCCGGCTACCCGCTCAGCGCCGTCACCGAGGCGCTCTGCGACCGCTGGCGGCCGGGCGTGCGGCTGATCCCGATGAGCGACGACCGGGTCGAGACGCACGTGCGGATCACCGACGACCGGGGAACCCGGGCCGTGCACTTCCAGGAGTACTGGGTGCGGCTGCACGCCGAGGTCGCGGCCGAGGCGATCGTGCCGGTCGGCGCCGACACCGCGAAGCCCGCCCCCGGCGTGCTGGAGGCGATCGCCGAGGCCGACGTGATCCTCCTCCCGCCGTCCAACCCGGTGGTGTCCGTCGGCACGATCCTGGCCGTGCCCGGCATCCGGCGGGCGGTCGCCGACGCGGCCGCCCCGGTCGTCGGGCTCTCGCCGATCGTCGGCGGCGCCCCCGTCCGCGGCATGGCGGACAAGGTGCTGGCCGCCGTCGGCGTCGAGGCCGCGGCCGACGCCGTCGCCCTGCACTACGGCGCCGACCTGCTGGACGGTTGGCTGGTGGACACCGCCGACGAGGCCGCCGTCGCCGCGGTCGAGGGCGCCGGCATCCGCTGCCGCGCCGTCCCGCTGATGATGACCGACGTGCCGGCGACCGCCGCGATGGCCCGCGCCGCGCTGGAGCTCGCCGCGGAGGTGCGGGCGTGAGCCTGGAGATCCTCCCGGTCACCGGCCTCCCGGAGATCGCACCCGGCGCCGACCTCGCCGAGCTCCTCGCCAAGCACGGCGGCTTCGAGGACGGCGACATCCTGCTCGTCACCTCGAAGATCGTCAGCAAGGCCGAGGGCCGCGTCGTGCACGCCGCCGACCGGGAGGCCGCCATCGACGCCGAGACCGTCCGGGTGGTCGCCCGGCGCGGCCCGGCCCGGATCGTCGAGAACCGCAACGGCCTGGTGATGGCCGCCGCCGGCGTCGACGCCTCCAACACCCCGCCCGGCACCGTCCTGCTGCTGCCCGAGGACCCGGACGGCTCCGCCCGCGCCCTCCGCGAGCGGCTCCAGGAACTCACCGGCCGCCGGCTCGCCGTCCTCCTCACCGACACCTTCGGCCGCCCCTGGCGCACCGGCCTCACCGACGTCGCCATCGGCGCGGCCGGGCTGCCCGTCCTGGACGACCACCGCGGCCGCACCGACGGCCACGGCAACCTGCTGCAGCTCACCGTCACCGCCACCGCCGACGAACTCGCCGCCGCGGGCGACCTGGTGAAGGGCAAGACCAGCGGCACCCCCGTCGCCGTGGTCCGCGGCCTCGGCCACCTCGTCACCGACGGGCACGGCGAGGGCGTCCGGCCGCTGATCCGGCCCGCCGCCGACGACATGTTCCGCCTCGGCACCTCCGAAGCACTGCGCCGGGCCGTCACCCTGCGGCGCACCGTCCGCAGCTTCACCGACGAACCGGTCGACCCGGCCGCCGTCCGGCGCGCGGTCGCCGCCGCGGTCACCGCCCCCGCACCGCACCACACCACCCCGTGGCGGTTCGTCCTGCTGGAGGACCCGCGGACCCGCACCGACCTGCTGGACGCCATGCTGGCGGCCTGGCGGCGCGACCTGCGGGAGCTCGACGGCTGGGACGAGGAGCGGATCGCCCGGCGGACCGTCCGCGGGGACGTCCTGCGCAAGGCCCCCTACCTGGTGGTGCCCTGCCTCGTCATGGACGGCTCGCACGGCTACCCGGACGGGCGCCGCGCCGCGGCCGAACGGGAGATGTTCACGGTGGCGATCGGTGCGGCCGTGCAGAACCTGCTGGTCGCGCTCACCGGCGAGGGGTACGGCACCGCCTGGGTGTCGTCCACGATGTTCTGCCGGGACACCGTCCGGGAGGTCCTCGACCTGCCCGGTGACTGGGACCCGATGGGCGCCGTCGCCGTCGGCCGACCGGCGGAACCGCCGAAGGAACGGCCGGAACGGTCGGCGGAGCGGTTCCTGACGGTGCGGTGAGACGGATCCCCCACGCGCCCCCGGTGGTCCGTCCGGCAGGTGGGGCTAGCGGTGGCGGTGGTCGTTGGGGGTGAGGCGGGGGCCGTAGCGGGGGGCGCGGGATCCGGTGAGGCCGATGAGGCGGCAGACGCGGTGGCGCTGCGGGCGGTAGGGCTCCAGCAGGTCGAGCATCTGGGCGTCGTCGCTCCGCGGCCGCCCGGCCAGCGCCCAGCCGACCGTGTTCGGCAGGTGGAAGTCGCCGACCGACACCGCGTCCGGGTCCCCGTTGGCGCGCTGCAGCGTCTCGGCCGCCGTCCACACCCCGATGCCGGGGACGGCGGTCAGCCGGGCGAAGGCCTGCTCGTGGTCGAAGCCGGACGCCTCCTCGAGCCGCGGTGCGAGCCGGGCGGCCCGGACGACGGTCGCCGACCGCTTCGGGTCGACCCCGGCGCGGTGCCACTCCCAGCTGGGGATCGTCGCCCAGTCGCGGGCGGACGGTGCCACCCGCAGGCCGTCCACCGGTCCGGGGGCCGCGGTGCCGAAGTCGTGCAGCAGCGTCCGCCAGGCGCGGTGGGCCTCCAGGGTGGTGACCTTCTGTTCCAGGACGGCCGGGACGAGCGAGTCCATGACCAGGCCCGTCCGGGCGAGGCGGACGCCGGGGTGGTTGCGCTGGGCCTCGCGCAGCGGGCCGGGCGGGAGGACGAGCGCGCCGGGGTCGTCGTCGGCGCCGAGCAGCCGGGGCAGTGCGTCGAGCAGCCAGTCCGCGCCGGGACCCCAGGCCTGGGCCTCGATCTCGCCGGAGCGCGGGGTGATCCGCAGGGTGCCGGGGCCGGCCGGGGTGCGGGAGGCGCGCCAGACCGAGCCGTCGGGGGTGGTGCGGAAGGACGGGTCGGCGGGTCCGCGCCGGAGCGGGAAGAGGGTGCGGCCGAGGTCGAGCGGGTGGCCGGGGCGCCACCGCCGTACCGTGCCCGGCATCGTGCCCCACCCCCTCTCGTCCTCGGTGCCCGCCGTGCCGTGCGGGCGCCTCGAACGATACGCCCGGCGGCGGGGCGCCCGGCACGGGCCGGAGGACGGATCGGCCGGACCGGCCGCGGGGGCGGCGGGTCCGGCCGGTGGTCGGGTCCTGGGCGGTCGGGCTCACCGGCCCTGGAGGGTGGCCGCCCAGGCGCGGATGTCGCCGAGCCTGGCGTACAGCTCCTCGCCGGGGCACTCGGTGTTGAACGCGTCCCGGTGGCCGGAGATCGCGTTGAACTTCACCGAGGTGCCCTTCTTGTACTTGCTGCCGTCGGAGGCCGAGACGAGGGTGGCGGTGCCCTGGGCGTCCTTGCCGGTGAGGCCGAGCTTCCAGGCGGCGATCTGCGAGATGCCGTCGATCTGGGCCTCCGGTGCCTCGTCGGTGACGTAGGTGCCGAGGGCGGCGACGCCGGCGGAGTTGGTGTTGAAGCCGAGGGTGTGCGCGCCGAGGACGGGTTCGGCGACCCCGCCGGCGCGGCCCTCGTAGATCGTGCCGCAGCGGTCGACCAGGAAGTTGTAACCGATGTCCCGCCAGCCGAGGCTCTGCACGTGGTACTGGTAGATCGCCCGGATGACCTTCGGCGAGTCGCCGCAGCTGTAGTCGTTGGCGGTGTCGGTGTGGTGGACGAAGACCGCGCGGACGTCGCCGGTGTAGACGAAGCCGCTCTCCCGGATCGACTCGTCGGCGCCCCAGCCGGCCCGGGTGACGATGCCGGGGCGCGGGGCGGCACCGGCCGCGCGCGGGGCCGGCTCGGCGGGCCGCGGCTCGGGGGTGACGGCCGGATCGGCGCCGGGATCGACGAGTTCGGCCCGTAACCCGGCCGGGAAGGGCCGGCTGCCGGCCTTGACCCGGACGGCGACGCCGTTGCTCGGGCCGACCCAGAGCGGGGCGGTGGCGCCGCGTCCGGTGACTTCGTCCGGCCGGTCGTCCCGCTCCGCCGTGAGGTCGTGCCAGGCGCTCCACTCTCCGGTGGTCGCGCTGCGGGTGCGGATCTGCACGCCGCCGTCGAGGGTCTCCGACGGGTCGTCCCAGCTGACGCCCACCAGGGCGAAGGTGCCGGTGGTCCGCGGGCCGAGGTCACGGAGGGTGTCGGGACCGCGGAGCCCGGAACCCTCCAGGGGGATGGTGGTGACGCCGCCCGACGAGGGCCGCGCGTGCGCGGGCACGGCGGCGAGGGTCGTGAGCAGCAGGGTGGTCGTGGTGGCGGCCGCCGCGAGGGCGGCCCTTCGTTCAAGGCGCATAAATCGGATATTGACGGCAAAAAACCTCAGCCGCCACGCCGCTCGGCCGAGGTCGACGCCCCTGCCGGACGTCCATGAGGAGGCCGTAGGCTGGACCGCACCATGACTGCGCCCTTCGCTGCCGACGCCCGCATCCCCGCCGAGCTGCTGCACGCTTATCTGCGCCCCGGTGCCTCCGATGCCGACCCCTCCCGCCCCCTGATCACCTTCTACGACGACTCGACCGGTGAACGGGTCGAGCTCTCCGCGAAGACCTTCGACAACTGGGTCGCCAAGACCGCCAACCTCCTTCAGGACGAGCTGAACGCGGGCCCCGACGACCGCGCCGCGCTGCTGCTGCCCGCGCACTGGCAGACCGCGGTCTGGCTGCTGGCCTGCTGGTCCGTCGGGGTGACCGCCGTGCCCGGCGGCGACCCCGGCTCCGCCGACCTGGTGGTCAGCGGACCCGACGGCCTGGAGGCCGCCGAGGCCTGTTCCGGCGAACGGGTGGCGCTCGCCCTCCGTCCGCTGGGCGGCCGCTTCCCCCAGCGGCCGGACGGCTTCCTCGACTACGCCGCCGAGGTGCCGGGCCAGGGCGACCGGTTCGCCCCGTACTCGCCCGTCCACCCGGACTCCCAGGCCCTGGAGACCCACATCGACGGCCTGCCGCTGAAACTGACCGGCGAACAGACCGTGCAGCTCGCCCGTGAGGGTGCGGCGCGCCTGGGCATCGGCCCCGGCGACCGGGTGCTGTCCACGCTGTCGTACGACGACTGGGCCGGACTGGAGGCGGGGCTGCTGGCGCCGCTCGCCGCCGGCGCCTCGGTGGTGCTCTGCCGCAACTCCGAGGGGTTGACCGCGGATCAGTGGGAGAAGCGCATCGAAGCCGAACGGGTGACGCTGCGCCTGGGCTGAACCCGAACGGCCGAACCCGGCCGACCGATCCACCCGGCGGGCCCGGCCCCGCCACGGAACGCCCGTGCACCGGCGGGCCCCTCCGGGGGCGTCCGAACGCGCGGGCGTTCCACCGTTTCTGACGGTTCACCGGACCGGGTCACATCCGTCCGATGCGGGCGGCCGGCCGTGCAGGCTCGTCTAGGGTTTCCCGGATGAACAGCGGACAGCGGCGTCCGGGCACCGCCCCGGACGCCTACTCCCGCGCGGCCGACCCGAGCGGTCCGCGGCCCGACGGCTCCCCGTACGTCCCGGCCCCCGGGAGTCGCCGGAGAGCCGGGGCCTCCGCCCTCGCCGGGGGCGGGCGGGCGGAGCGCCGCCGGGGCCTCCGGTCCGCCGCACGCGGCCGCCGCCTCGCCCGCTGGACGGGGATCACCGCCGCGCTGGCCCTGGTCGCCGGCTGCGGCGGCGCGTACTTCGCGTTCCGGCACTTCAACGCCAACATCGCCTCGGTGGACGTGCACCTCGGCACCGAGTCCGAGCGGCCGCACGCCATCGAGGGCGCGGTCAACGTCCTGGTGATCGGCACCGACAGCCGGGTCGGCCTCGGCCGCGCCTACGGCGACGAGGGCAGCACCGGGCACGCCGACACCACCCTGCTGCTCCACGTCTCCCGGGACCGCACCAACGCCACCGTGCTGAGCATCCCCCGCGACCTGATGGTGCAGATCCCGGAGTGCCGCACCGGGGACCGGCGGATCCCCGGCAAGCGGCGGGCGATGTTCAACACCAGCCTCGGCGAGGACGGCCGCGACCCCGGCTGCACCTGGACGACGGTGGAGAAGCTGACCGGCATCCGCGTCGACCACTTCATGATGGTGAACTTCGAGGCGGTCAAGACGCTCTCGACGGCGGTCGGCGGCGTCGAGGTGTGCGCTGCCAAGAACATCGACGACCCGGACTCCCACCTGCGGATGACCAGGGGCCGCCACGTGGTGCAGGGCGAGGAGGCACTGGCCTTCGTCCGCACCCGGCACGCCGTCGGCCTGGGCGGCGACCTCACCCGCATCCCGCTGCAGCAGCAGTTCCTGAGCTCGATGATCCGCAAGATCAAGAGCAGTGACACCCTGACCAGCCCCACCAAGCTCTGGCAGCTCGCGGACGCCGCCACCAAGGCGCTCACCGTAGACTCCGGGATCGACGACGTCCGGCGGCTCAAGGACCTCGCGCTGGAGCTCGGCAGGGTCGACGCCGGGCACATCACCTTCACCACGGTGCCGGTGCAGGACGACCCCCGGAACAAGGGCCGACTCGCGCTGCGCCAGCCCGACGCCGCGCAGCTGTTCGCGCTCGTCGCGGCCGACCGCTCACTGGACCCCGCCGCCCCCGCGGCACCCTCCGCCGGTGCGTCCGCGGCCGGGGCGGCCGGTGTCGCCGCGCGGTCCTCGGCCACGCCGGCCAGCCGGGCCTCCGGCCACCCGGGGCTCGGCCCGCTGCTCGACCCCTCCGAGGTCGAGGTGACCGTCCGCAACGGCAGCGGGGTCGGCCGGCAGGCCGGGCGGGCCACCGCGGAGCTCCAGGCCAAGGGCTTCAGCAAGGCCGCCGTCGGCGGCAACACCCGGGCCGCCGCAGCCAGTTCGATCGGTTACCCGGCGGGCCGGGCGGAGGAGGCGGCCGCGCTCGCCACCGCCCTCGGGCTGCCCATCGGCTCCGTGCGGCAGAGCGCGAAGCTGAGCCCCGAGGACGGCCTGGTCGTGGTGCTCGGCCGGGACTACGTCCCGCCGGCCGGCTCCGCGGGCCCGGCCGCGTCGGGCGCCGGCCCGTCGTCCCCGGCCTCCGCCGTCCCGCTGCCGACCGCGCCGCCGGAGAACCTGCAGCGCGTCCGGGCCGACGACACCGATGTGTGCGCGAAGTAGCGACCACGGGACACTACGTCATTTTCCGTCCTGTCACAGTCGGTTCTGTAACCTTTCGGCCGCGCGAAGCGTCCTGTCTGTAGACCGACCGGCCAGGGGGAGACCGGGCCGAGCCGGCGCGGGGGACTCCGTGCCGCGTGCCCGCCGGACGGTCCGGGATCGCCCCACCGGCCGGCCGGCCACCGGGGCAGGAGACTGGGCGGACCACATGACGAGCGTTGAGCCGATACCCGGTGGCCGGGCCGCCGCCCGGCGGGCCCGGCAGGACGGCGCGTCCGGGCGGCGGCCGCGCGGCCGCCGCTGGCTGCGCATCGTGGCCATCACCACCGGCACCACCCTGGTGGTGGGATGCGGCGCGGGCTACCTGTACTACCGGCACCTCAACGGCAACATCCAGGCCGGTACCAAGAACCTGACGGACGAGCAGGGCGCCCGCACCGCACCCGACGCCAAGGGCCGGACACCGCTCAACATCCTGATGATCGGCACCGACAGCCGCGCCTCCTCCGAGAACGTGGCGCTCGGCGGCTCGGCCGACGAGGCGTCCCGCCCGGGCCTGGCCGACGTCCAGATGCTGCTGCACGTCTCCGCCGACCGCACCAACGCCTCGATGATCAGCATCCCGCGCGACACCATGGTGACGATCCCGACCTGCCACGACGAGAAGGGCAAGACCTACAAGTCGACCACGCACACCCCGATCAACGAGGCACTGGCCCGCGGCGGCCCGGGCTGCGTCCTCGGCACCTGGACGAAGCTGACCGGCCTCGACATCGACCACTACATGATGGTCGACTTCGGCGGCGTCGTCCGGATGGCCGACGCCATCGGCGGCGTGCCCGTCTGCGTGGACCGCAACATGTGGGACCGCTACCGGCCCGGCCACGGCGGCACCGACCTCAAACTGCCCAAGGGCACCACCAAGGTCAAGGGTGAGGACGCCCTCAAGTGGCTGCGCACCCGCGACGCCTGGGGCTCCGACATCGGCCGCACCAAGGCGCAGCACATGTACCTCAGCTCGATGATCCGCGAGCTGAAGTCCAGCGGGCGCCTCAGCGACCCGGGGCAGTTGATGTCGCTCGCCGAGGCGGCCACCAAGTCGCTGAGCGTCGACACGGGCATCGCCGACCTCAAGAAGCTCTACGACCTCGGCAACGACCTGAAGCAGGTGCCCACCGAGCGGACGACGACGCTGACCGTCCCGGTGATCGCGGACCCGCAGAACCCCACGGCCAAACTGCTCCTCAAGGAGTCCGACGTGCAGCAGATCTGGAAGATGCTGCTCGCGGACAGGCCGCTGGACGACAAGGGCCCGGCCGCGGCCGCGTCCGCCTCGCCCACCCCGGCCGCCGCGCCATCACCGACAGCCGGTGCCGACGCGCCCGCGAAGAGCACGATCGCCGTCACCGTCCAGAACGGCACCGGGGTCACCAACCGGGCTGCCGACGTCAAGAAGGCCCTGGTCGCGGCCGGGTTCACCAAGGCAGGGACGGCGCCCGGCGGCGGCACGCGGGACACCACCAAGCTCACCTACGGCGCGGGCCAGCAGGCCAAGGCCCAGGTGGTGGCCGCCGCGCTCGGCCTGCCGGCGAGCGCCCTGGTGGAGTCCGGCACGTCCACGACGCTCAGCCTGGTGATCGGGGCGGACTGGAAGAGCGGTACCACCTTCACCGCCGCCCCCGCGCCCACCGCGCTGCCGACCACCGTCGAGGCGGAGACCTCGGACAACGACAAGGACTGCATGACGGTCGTCCCGCAGGGCAACCTCTACACCTACTGACGGCCGCTCAGGCGGACGGTCCGTCCCCGCTCTCCGCGAGCGGGGACAGCAGGCCGTCCGCCTCCGCGTACCGCTCGCCGGTGCGCGGGCAGCGCCAGACGCCCGCGCCGGCCGGCTCCAACGGCTCGCCGGCCCGGCCCACCCACTTGATCCGGCGGGCCGGCACCCCGGCCACCAGCGCGAAGTCGGGGACGTCGCGGTGCACCACCGCACCGGCCGCGACCAGGGCCCAGCGGCCCACCGTCACACCGGCGACCAGCACCGCGCGGCCGCCGATCGAGCAGCCGCGGCGGAGCGTCACCCCGCGGGCCTGCCAGTCGTCGCCGCGCTTCAACCGCCCGTCGGGGTCGACCGAACGCGGATAGAGGTCGTTGGTCAGCAGCGCCGCCGGGCCGACGAAGACGCCGTCCTCGACCACCGCGGGCTCGTAGACCAGGGCGTGGTTCTGCAGCTTCACCCGGTCGCCCAGGCGCACGCCGGGACCCACGTAGGCGCCCCGGCCGATGATGCACTCGGCACCGATCTCGGCGTGCTCGCGGACCTGCGCGAGGTGCCACACCGTGCTGCCGGGGCCGATCACGGCCCGCTCGTCGACGTCGGCCGTCGGCTCGATCCGGACGTCCGCGCGCCCTCCGGTGCCGTCCGCCGCCCCCTCGGTGATCCCCATGGCGCCGAAGATAGCGGCGGCGGGCCCGGCGGGGAGGCGTTTTCGCCCCGGCCCCGGGGTGCCGGGGCGGGCCGCGGGACGGCGGCCGGCCCGGCGGGGGCTGGTCAGGCGTTCTCGGTGCGCGGGGCCATCGGCTCGGGACGCTTGCTGGCGATCACCCGGCGGGCGAGGCTGCGCGGCGAGGTGAGGAAGCCGAAGCCCCAGCTCATGTGCATGGTCGCGAGCGCCACCGGCAGCTGGAGCCGGGCCCTCGCGGACAGCCCGCGGCCCTCGCGGACCGAACCGGCGAGGATGCCCAGCACGTAACCGCCCGGGACGACCAGGAACACCGGGTGGACGGCCGCGCCCAGCACCAGGCCGGCCAGGCAGGCGAGCAGGGCCGCCGGCGGGGCCAGGTAGCGCAGGTTCACCGAGCCGCGGTGGTAGCGGGTCACCACCCGGCGCCAACGGCCGTAGTCCTTGTACTGCTTGGCGAGCGCCCGCACGCTGGGCCGCGGCCGGTAGGTCACCTTCAGCTGCGGGGTGAACCAGATCAGGCCGCCGTCCTGGCGGATGCGGTAATTCAGCTCCCAGTCCTGGGCGCGGATGAACTCCTCGTTGTAGCCGCCCTGCTGCTCCAGCACCTCGCGACGGAAGACCCCGAGGTAGACCGTCTCGGCCGGGCCGGCCAGGCCGCCGGTGTGGAAGGCCGCGTTGCCGACGCCGATCTTGGAGGTCATGGCGGCGGCGACCGCCTTCTCCCACTCGGTCTCGCCCTCGGCGTGCATGATGCCGCCGACGTTGGCGGCGTCCATCTCGCCGAGCAGCCGGACGGCGGTCGCGATGTAGCCCGGCGTCAGCAGACCGTGTCCGTCGACCCGTACCACGATCGGGTGGCGCGAGCCGCGGATCGCGGCGTTCAGCGCGGCCGGGGTGCGACCGGTGGGGTTGGGCACCGTCTTGACCCGCGGGTCCTCGGCGACCAGCTCGGCGGCGATCTCGTCCGTCCGGTCGGTGGACGGGCCGAGCGCGATCACCACCTCCAGATCACCGGCGTACTCCTGTTTCAGGATGTGCCGGACGGCGGTGCGCAGGTGTCGTTCCTCGTTGAGCACCGGCATGATCACGGAGACCGCCGGCAGCTCCTCAGCAGCCTTGGTGTTCATCGCGCCCACCGTACCGGCGCGGCCCGGGCGGTGTCAGGCGAGGGTCCTCCGGCCGCCCCGACGGGGGCCCCGCCGGGGCCGGCAGGTGCCCGACGGATGCCCGGATCCGCCGGGTGGAACGTTCCGCCGGGGCGGGTGACGGGCGGCGTGCCGTGGCACGGACGGCCTTGCCGCGGGCCTACCATCCCGAAGATGCCCACCTCGCGCCGTCCCGGACCGCCGCCGCCCCGCCGCGCGCGCGGGCACCCCGGCGGCCAGGGCGGCGGAGCCCGCGGGAACACGGGCCAGAACGGGGCGGGTCAGAACGGGGCGGGCCGCGGTGGCGCTGGTCGCGGTGGTGCCGGTCGGGGCGGTGCCGGTCGGGGCGGTGCGGGCCACGGCGGTACCGGGCGGGACAGCACCGGGCGGCAGGGCCGGGGGCGGGGCGGCGGGGCGGGCCTCGGGGGTGCAGGTTTCGGGGGTGCCGGCGGACGTGGCGGGGCCGGCGGACGTGGCGGGGCCGGCGGCAACGGCGGACGCGGCGGGGCCGGCGGCAACGGCGGACGCGGCGGGCCCCGGGGCGGCGGGCGCGGCGGTTCCGCTCCCCCACCGGCCGCCGGGCGGCGGCGGAGCGGCGGGTTACGCCGCTGGGGCCGCAGGGTCACCGTGGGCCTCTCGCTGGCCGTGCTGGCCACCTCCTGCGGCGGCTGGGTGGTGCTGCACGGCCTGGGTGACGCGATCCAGCGGGTCGACGCCATCGGCGGCGGCTCCGACCGGCCCGCCGACGAAGGGCTCACCACCTTCCTGGTGGCCGGGACGGACGAACGGGAGGGCATCCCGGAGAACACCCTCAAGAACGTGCTCCACGCGGGCGGCGAGTCCTGCCACTGCACCGACACCCTGATGGTGGTGCAGCTCGCCGACAACGGCGGCCGGGCCACCGTGGTCAGCATCCCCCGCGACTCCTACGTGGAGATCCCGGCCCACCAGGACCCGGCCACCCACCGCCAGGTCCCCGCCGCCAAGGGCAAGATCAACGCGGCGTACGGGATGGGCGGAGCCCCGCTGACCGTCCGCGCCGTCGAGCAGGCCACCGGCCTGCGGATCGACCACTACCTGCAGATCAACTTCCTCGGTTTCGTCAGCGCGGTGGACGCGCTCGGCGGGGTCGAGGTGTGCACCGCCAAACCCCTCAAGGACCCGTACTCGGGACTGGACCTGCCGGCCGGCACCAGCCGGCTGGACGGGGCGGGCGCCCTCAAGTACGTCCGGGCCCGGCACGTCGACGGCAGCTCCGACCTCGGGCGGATGCGCCGGCAGCAGCGGTTCGTCGCCCAGCTGCTGCGGCAGGCCACCACGCAGGACGTGATGCTCGACCCGGCCCGGCTCGGCACGGTGCTCGGCAGCGCGCTGGAGGCGGTCAAGGCCGACAAGGGGCTCTCCACCGCGGCCCTGCTCGACTTCGCGAGCCGACTCAAGGACCTCTCCGCGGCCTCCGCCGACTTCGCGACCGTGCCGGTGTCCGACGTCGACCACCAGGTCCCCGGGTGGGGGTCGACGGTGCTGTGGGACACCAAGGCCGCGAAGGCGCTGTTCGACACCGTCCGGCAGGGGAGGCCGCTGACCGGGCACGCCGCGCCGTCGCCCTCCGCCTCCCCCGCCGCGGCGACCGGGGCGCCCGCTGCGGCCGGGACCGTCCCGGCCGGACAGATCCGGGTCCAGGTGCTGAACGGCACCGGCCTCACCGGCCTCGGGTTCCGGGTCGACGAGGAGCTGCGCCGGGCGGGGTTCGCCACCACCGGCACCCCCTCCAACGCGGACGCGGTGACCACGCGCACGGCCGTGCGCTACGACCCGCGCTGGGACGAGTCGGCGAAGACCCTCGCGGCGGCCCTGCCGGGTGCCGAACTCGTTCCCGTCCCGGGCCTGGGGGCGACCCTGCAGGTCGTGGTGGGCGGCGACCACCGCGGACCGGCCGCCCCCTCCGGCGCACCCTCCTCCCCGGCCCCCGCGGCGGCCCCGGCCTCGCCGTCGACGTCGGCGCCCTCGTCGGCCTCGCCCGGGCCCGCGGTGGCGGCGGAGACGGGCAGCGAGATCAGCTGCGGCTGAGCGGCGGTGCGGGCGGGCACCCAGGCGCGTCGTGCGTGTCGGACGCCAAGACGTACCGGGTGATCAGGGCTGTTACAGGAAGCGGCAGCCCAGCGTGACCAGTACCAGGACGGCGAGCGAGAGCCGGTTCAGCAGCAGCTGCGGCCGGCCGACCGCCGAGGCCGGCAGGACCTCGGCCGGGCGGCGCTGCGGGGATCGGGCCGACGCGGAGACCACGTCGGCCATGCTCCCGCGGGCCGACGCGCCCTTCACCTCGTCCCAGCTCCAGCGGCGTGCCCGCAGGGCCGAGGTCAGCACCAGACCGTCGCGGTCCTGACCGATCTGCCAGGTGAAGTCCCTGGAGAAGGCGAGCAGCGCCATGAGCGCTCCGCCCAGCGGGACCACCAGCCCGCCCCACCAGCCGGGGTGGGTGGCATCGGCGGCGTAGAGGGTCGACATCACTCCGACGACCGGGCCCACGGCCCGGCGGGCCACCAGCGGCATGCCGACCACCCGGGCCGGCTCGCGCCGACCGTCCGCGGGCGTCTCCTCGCCGGACGCGGCCGCGCTGTCGGCGGCCCGGGCTCCGGCAGCCGGGGCAGCGGTGGTGGCAGCGGTGGTAGCGGCGGCCGGGTCTACCGCGGGAGACGTCTCTGACATGCGGCGATGATGGCAGGTGCCGCTGCGGTGGCCGCGGGCAGGACCGCCCGGGGGCGCGGCGGCACGGCGTGCCGGATGCACCGAAGGGAACGCCGAAGGGGCCGAGCACTCGGCCCGGCCCCTTCGGTTCCGCGGATGTACCGCGGCCCCCGTCGGTGGTGCGGTCAGTCGGTGGCGATGGCCGCCAGGATGTTCATCCGCCCCGCCCGGAAGGCCGGGAGGAGGGCGGCGAGGAGGCCGACCACCGCCGAGGCGACCAGGATGCCGACGATGGTGCCGACCGGGACGGTCAGGATGTCCAGGCCCTGGCCGGCGAGCACCTCGCGGGAGGTGATGCCCCAGGCGAGGCCGAGGCCGGTGCCGAGCAGCGCGCCGAACACCGCGATCACCACGGACTCCAGACGGACCATCCGACGCAGCTGACGGCGGGACAGGCCGATCGCCCGCAGCAGGCCGATCTCGCGGGTCCGCTCGACCACCGAGAGGGCGAGCGTGTTGACCACGCCGAGGACGGCGACCACGATCGCGAGGCCGAGCAGGCCGTAGACCATGTAGAGCAGCTGGTTGACCTGCTGCTGGATCAGGTCCTTGTAGCCGGCCTGGTCGCGGACGCTGATCTGCGGGTAGGCCTCCAGGGACTTCTGCAGGGCGGTCAGGGTCTGGCCGGGGTCGGCGCCGGGCGCGGCCTTGCCGTACAGCTGGATGCTGGTGGGCAGGTCCTTCTCGGGGACGACCTTGGTGACCGTGTCGGTGTTGACGATGTAGGCGCCGGAGAACAGCGACTCGCCGGAGTCGACGATCTGGCCGACCGGCAGCGACTGGGTGCGGCCGCGACCGTAGTCGACCTTGACCGAGTCACCGATCTTGACCTTGTGCTGGGTGGCCCAGTCCTGGGGGACGGCGATGCCTCCGTCGAAGGCGGCGGTGATGCTGCCGGCGGTGGACTTGAGGCGGAAGTCCTCGGCAAACGTCCGGGTGGCGGCGACCAGCTTGGTCTCGGTGTCGGTGCCGTCCGGGGCGGTGACCTTCGCTGGCACCTCCTTGGCCTCGGTGAGGTGGGCGAGGCCCGGGGTCGCCTTGGCGGCGGCGACCATGGCCGGGGTCAGGGTGGTGCCGGGCCCCTGGCCGGCGACGATGTAGTCGGCGCCGACCGACTTGTCGATCTGGGCGTTGGCCGAGCTGACCATCGAGGAGGTCACCACGGAGGCACCGGTGACCAGGGCGAGGCCGATCATCAGGGCGGCGGCGGTGGCGCCGGTACGACGCGGGTTGCGCATCGCGTTGCGCTGGGCGAGCTTGCCGGACGGACCGAACAGGGCCGGCAGGAAGGCGCCCAGCACCCGGATGATGCCGGTGGCGAGCAGCGGGCCGATGACCACGAAGCCGATCAGGCTGAGCAGCACGCCGAGACCGAGCCACTGGCCGCCGGTGGCGGCCTTGTCGGCGCTCGCGGCGGCAACCAGGCTCGCCGCGCCGAGGCCGGTGACGACCAGGCCGACGACGATGCGGATCCGGTTGGCGGAGGCCTCGGCCGGGGTGCCGTGGTCGCGCAGGGCGGCCATCGGGGAGATCCGGGCGGCGCGGCGGGCCGGGAACCAGGCGGCGAGCAGGGTGATCAGCACGCCGACCGCGTAGGAGGCGGCCGGGACCGTCCAGGTGATGTCCAGCGAGGAGGCGTCGAGGTTCATCCCGACGGCCTTCATCAGCTGGATCAGCAGGGTGGCGAGGCCGAGACCGGCGGCGAGGCCGATGGTGGAGCCGAGCACGCCGAGGATCAGCGCCTCGACCATCACCGAGCGGTTGACCTGCTTGCGGCTGCCGCCGATGGCGCGCAGCAGGCCGATCTCGCGGGTGCGCTGGGCGACCAGCATGGAGAAGGTGTTGATGATCAGGAAGCCGCCGACCAGCAGGGAGATGCCGGCGAAGCCGAGCATGGCGTACTTCATGAAGTTGAGGAAGGAGCCGACGTCCTTGTTGTTCTCGGCCTTCTGCTCGGCGGCCGTCTTGGCGTCGTAGCCGGTGCCGAGGGCGGTGAGGGCCTGCTGCTTGAGCTGGTCGTCGGTGCGGCTGCCGTCGCCGAAGACCTCGACGGTGGTGTAGGCGGTGGTGCCGAGGAGGTCCTGCTGGGCGGTGGGGGTGTCCATGAAGGCCAGCGCCGCACCGGGGTTGGTCGTCCGGAAGGTGACGATGCCGGAGATGGTGAAGTCGTAGTTGCCGCTGCGGGTGATGACGCGCAGTGGGCTGCCGAGCTTGAGGCCGGCCTTCTTGGCGGTGTCGGCGTCGAGCATGATCTGGCCGGCGCCCTTGGGGGCGCTGCCGGAGGTGATGTCGACGGAGTTGCGCGGAGTGTCGACCCAGTTGCCGGTGAGCGTGGGCGCGCCGGAGGTCGGGCCGACCGACTTGTTGGTGGCCGGGTCGACCAGGGTGGCGCTCTGGACGAAGACCTGGCCGAGGGCGGTCTTCACGCCGGGCAGGCCGGCGAGCTTCTGCACCGTGTCGACGGGGACGGTCGCGGGCGCGCCGCCGTCCTGCTCGCCGGCGGTGAGCTTCTCCTTGGCCTGGCCGACGGACAGGTCGGAGGCGGTGGAGGCGAAGAGCCGGTCGAAGGTGCCGGTGGCGGTGTTGGAGAAGACGAGCGTGCCGGACACGAAGGCCACGGACAGTACGACGGCGATCAGTGAGAGGACCATTCGCCCCTTGTGGGCGAAGAAGCTCCGTAGTGAGGTCTTGAGCAGCATCGGTGCGTCCCCCGGCTCAGCTGGTGCGCTTGCCGTCGAAGCGGCGCATGCGCTCGAGGACGGAGTCGGCGGTCGGGGAGTGCATCTCGTCGACGATCCGGCCGTCGGCGAGGAACAGCACGCGGTCCGCGTAGCCGGCGGCGACCGGGTCGTGGGTGACCATGACGATGGTCTGGCCCAGCTCGTCGACCGAGCGGCGCAGGAAGGTGAGCACCTCGGCGCCGGAGCGGGAGTCGAGGTTGCCGGTGGGCTCGTCACCGAAGATGATCTCGGGCCGGGCGGCGAGGGCGCGGGCGACCGCGACGCGCTGCTGCTGGCCGCCGGAGAGCTGGGTCGGCCGGTGCTTGAGGCGCCCGGCGAGGCCGACCGTCTCGATGACCTGGTCGAGCCAGGCGGCGTCGGGCTTGCGGCCGGCGATGTCCATCGGGAGCGTGATGTTCTCCAGGGCGTTCAGCGTGGGCAGCAGGTTGAACGCCTGGAAGATGAAGCCGATCTTGTCCCGGCGGAGCCGGGTGAGCTGCTTGTCCTTGAGGCCGGTGATCTCGGCGTCGCCGATCCAGATGCGCCCCTCGGTGACCGTGTCGAGGCCGGCGAGGCAGTGCATCAGGGTCGACTTGCCGGAGCCCGAGGGACCCATGATCGCGGTGAACCGTCCGCGGTGGATGTCCACGTCGACGGCGTCGAGGGCCGTGACCCGGGTCTCCCCGGCGCCGTAGGCCTTGGTCACCTGGCGTGCGGAGGCGGCGAAGGCGCCCTGCCCGCCCGGCGTCTGGTGGTCATGCACGGCTTTGGCTGCCGTCGTCACTGGGTTCTCCTCGGTACGTCGTCCACCCGTCGCCCCACAGCCTGCCAAGGGCTGCCGGTGCTGCGACATGGTGCAGGCAGCCGTCTTGGAGGTGGGGCCAGCACCACCCCGGAAGGAGGAGCGGGCTGTAGGAACCACGTTAGGAGCGGGCGGGAACCGTCTCGTCCTCCGTCGGGAGGAAGCCGGTTGACCGGGAGATGTACGGGGTGCGGCCGCCCTCCCCCTAGGGGACCGCACCCCCGGTACCAGGGTCAGCCGGCGGCGACGAGTTCCCCGGTCCGCACGAGCGCCGCGGCGAAGGTGTCGACCACCGGTGTGAGCTGCAGTTCCGTCTCCGGGTCGAGGGCGGTGGTGCCGTCCTCCCGGGTGGTGACGTGGCGGTCCAGCACGAACCAGCCCTGGGTGATGTGGGCGGCGCCCATCGAGCTGAGCACCGGGCGCAGCGCGTAGTCCACCGCGAGGACGTGGGCGGGCGAGCCGCCGGTGGCGAGCGGCAGCACGGCCTTGCCGCGCAGCGCGTACTGCGGGAGGACGTCGAGCAGGGCCTTGAGCAGCCCGGAGTAGGCGGCCTTGTAGACGGGGGTGCCTATGACGATGCCGTCGGCCTCGGCGAACAGCTCCAGTGCCCGGGCCAGCGCGGGTTCGGAGGTGTCGGCGGCGAGCAGGGCCTCGGCGGGCAGGCTGCGGGCCTCGAAGGGGACGACCTCGTGGCCGTGCGCGGTGAGGAGGGTGTCGACGTGGCGGAGCAGCCGGGTGGTGCGGGAGGTCGGCGACGGGGAGCCGGAGACGGACAGGACGGTGGCCATGGGTTCACCTCGGGTCGTGGCGGGCCGCTCGGCGGGCGGGTGCCCGGGAAGGCTGCGGCGGGGCCGCGGCGGGGCGCGGCGGGGATCGGAAGCGGTACGGCACGGCACGTCCGGGCCTGGGGAGGCCGGGCGGGCGGTGCGGGCACGGGGTGTCGGCGAACGGTCAGCCACGACAGAGCGAGCGGGCCACGCGCAGCAGGTCGACGTGCCGCCGACGCGTGAGGATCCTTCGCTGTCCCATGGCGACGATGCAAGCACGGGCCGTTTCGGCCGGTCAAGGTTGGTTCCAGCAGGTGAACATTCCGCCGATCCGTCCGCGCCGTGCATCAAATCGGATACAAGGGGCTCCGGGGCGGGGGCCGGACAACTGCGGCGTGCCGGTTTCGGGCATCCTCTCCCACATGAACACGTGGCAGGAGGACCGCCCGGGGGGCGGGGGCGCGTACGGGCAGGGCAACGGCGGGTACCGCCAGGGCGGTGCGGCCGCCGAGCCGCCGCTGCCGCCGGAGCTCAACCCGCGCGGTGCCGGTGCGGGGGCGCCGGGCGGTGTCCAGGGGGGTGCCCAGGGGGGCCACGGCGGGTACGGCGGTCCGGCCGTGCCGCCGCAGCAGCAGGGCTACGGCCGGCCGCCGCAGCAGGACCGCGGGCAGGGGGTGCCCCAGCAGCAGCAGGGCTACGGCCGTCCGGCGGGTCCCGGCGCGCCCGTCCGGCCGGGCGGTCCGGGCGGCCCGGGGCCGGAGGCGCCGGCCGCGGCCCCGCGCTGGCCGCGCAGCCGGAAGATCAAGGTCGGTGCGCTGGCGCTGGTCGGCGCGCTGCTGGTGACCGGCATCGGCACCTACGTGTGGGCCGACTCCAAGCTGAACCACGAGAACGTGCTGGCCCCGTACGACAACCGTCCGGCGGCGGGCAAGGGCACCAACTGGCTGATCGTGGGTTCGGACAGCCGCGAGGGCCTGTCGGACGCCGACGAGGACGCGCTGCACACCGGCTCGGCGCAGGGCAAGCGCAGCGACTCGATGATGCTGCTGCACATCGGCGACAACGGGAACACCCTGATGTCGATCCCGCGCGACTCCTGGGTGACCATCCCGGCGCACCTGGACACCAGCGGCAGCGGCAAGACCGTCCCGGCGGCGACTTCGAAGATCAACGCGGCCTTCGCGCGCGGCGGCGGCCGGCTTCTGGTGCAGACGGTGGAGACCAACACCGGGGTGCACATCGACCACTACGCGGAGATCGGTTTCGCCGGCTTCGTCGGGATCGTCGACTCGGTCGGCGGTGTGGACATGTGCATCGACCAGGCCGTCAAGGACCGGGACTCCGGCCTCGACCTGAAGGCCGGCTGCCAGACCCTGAGCGGCAAGCAGTCGCTCGCCTTCGTCCGCCAGCGGCACCAGATGGCCGACCAGGACCTCGGCCGGATGCGCAACCAGCAGAAGTTCCTGAGCGCGCTGGCGAGCCAGGCCGCCTCCCCGGCGACCCTGCTGAACCCGTTCACCTTCTACCCGATGGTGAGCTCGGGCCTGGGCACCCTGATCGTGGACGAGGACGCCGGCCTGACCGACCTCGGCTCGCTCTTCCTGGCCATGAAGGGCGTCTCCGGCGGTGACGGCAAGTCCATCACCGTGCCGATCGGCAACCCGGACTTCCGCACCCCGACCGGCGAGTCGGCGGTCAAGTGGGACGCGACCAAGTCCAAGCAGGTCTTCGACGCCTTCAAGAACGACACCCCGGTGCCGGACCTGAAGAAGTAGGCGCACCACAGCGCAGTTGCGGCGCCCGTGCGGGGCCGCGCGCCGTCCCGAGGGTGGTGCGCGGCCCCGCACGCCGGTTTCGGGGACGCTGCGTCGCCGCTCCGTCACAATGTGCCGCATGTCTCTGGTGACGTCCTTGATCTACCGCCGCCGCCACCCGCTGCTGGGCCGCCTCGTCCAGGAGGCCCTGGCGCTGTACGGGATGGAGGTGCCGGCCGCGGTGGAGATCGGGCCGGGGCTGGCGGTGTTCCACCGCGGCTTCGGCACGGTGCTGCACCCGTACACCACGATCGGCGCCGGGGTGACGCTCTACAACGGGGTCACCGTGGGCCGGGCCGACCCGTGGGTGCCGCAGGAGAGCAGCGCGATGCGGCGGGTGGTGCTGGAGGACGGCGTGGTGGTCTGCGCCGGGGCGCGGATCGTCTGCAAGGAGGGCGTGCTGACGGTGGGCGCCGGGACGATCGTCGGCGCCAACGCGGTGCTGACCCGCTCCACCGGGCGCGGGGAGATCTGGGCCGGCATCCCGGCGCGCTGCATCGGCCTGCGCGAGCGGCCCGGAGCGGACGGGCCCGGGACGCCGGGGACCGGAGCGGAGCGGCCCGGAACGCCGCAGGTCCCCCGTCCGGCGGGCGGGCGGCTCGCCTGACGGGGGACCTGTCGGGGCCCGGGGGCCTACGGGAGGTTGCGGGCCATGACGATGCGCTGGACCTGGTTGGTGCCCTCGTAGATCTGGGTGATCTTGGCGTCGCGCATCATCCGCTCGACCGG
>NZ_JBFBJY010000087.1:0-32783 GCF_040702125.1 Kitasatospora sp. NPDC085895
TTCTTTCGTCCGCGCCAAACCTCCCACTGCACCGGCCGCCGGGGCACCCCGGCCCGCCGCCTCTTCGGGGGGGCGCTCCGCGCACCCCCGCGCGGGGCGGCCCCCCGGAGCGGTCTCCGGTGCGCCGCCCCTCGGCGGGTGGTTCTGCACGGTGTCAGGGCAGGTCGACGCCCTCGGCGGCGGCCGACTCGCGGGAGGCCCGGCGGGCCGCGGCACGCTCGGCGAGCGAGGGCTCCGGGGTGCCGTTGTCGTAGTCCTCGCCGTAGGCGCCCTTGGCCGGACGGCGGCGGCGCAGCGGCGGCTCGACGCCGTCGGCGAGGCGCCGGGCGGTGAGCAGGAAGCCGGTGTGGCCGATCATCCGGTGGTCCGGGCGGACGGCCAGGCCCTCCAGGTGCCAGGTGCGGACCATGGTCTCCCAGGCCTGCGGCTCGGTGAAGGTGCCGTGCTCGCGCAGCGCCTCGACGGTCTTCGACATCTGCGTGGTGGTGGCCACGTAGCAGCAGATGAGGCCGCCGGGGACGAGTGCCTTGGAGGCGACGTCCAGGCACTCCCAGGGGGCGAGCATGTCCAGGATGACGCGGTCGACGTCGGTCTCGACCAGGTTGTCCTGGAGGTCGCCGACGGTGAGCTTCCACGCCGGGTGCGGGCCGCCGAAGTAGCGCTCCACGTTGCCGCGGGCGATCTCCGCGAAGTCCTCGCGGCGCTCGTAGGAGGCGAGCATGCCGGTGTCGCCGACGGCGCGCAGCAGGTACGTGGAGAGCGCGCCGGAGCCGACGCCGGCCTCGACGACGCGGGCTCCCGCGAAGATGTCGGCCATCGCCAGGATCTGACCCGCGTCCTTGGGGTAGATCACCGCCGCGCCGCGGGGCATGGACAGGACGTAGTCGGGGAGCAGGGGGCGCAGCGCGAGGTACGGGACGTTGCCCGTCGTGCGTACGACCGTGCCCTCGGGGGCGCCGATCAGCTCGTCGTGCGGGAACGCACCCTTGTGGGTGTGGAACTGGTTCCCGGCCTGGAGCGTGAACGTGTAGTGGCGGCCCTTGGGGTCGGTCAGCTGGACCTGGTCCCCGACCTGGAAGGGCCCGCGTCGGCGGGTGGCACCGGTCGGTTCGGACATGCCGACAATCCTAAGGGAACGCCGGACCTCCCCCGACCAGCCGGGGGCACGCGCACGCCGGGGGCGACCCGACAGGGGCGCGCCCGTGTGCGTCGGCCTACACCCGGCCGCCGACCTCGCGGGCGAGTCTGCGTTCGAGGTCGGCGAGGGCCAGCACGCCGTAGGGGCTGCCGTCGGGGCGGACGATCAGGTACTCGGTCGCGGGGGCGCGCCGCAGTGCGGTCAGCAGCTGCTCGCCGGTGAGGTCGAGGTCGAGCCGCATGGCGGGTTCGAGGTCGCGGGCGAGCGCGCCGACCGCGACCCAGGGGCGGCGGTGCTCGGGCACCTTGCCGACGGCGGCCTCGGTGACCAGGGCGGTGGGCTCGCCGCGGCCGTCGACCACGACGATCGCACCGGCCTGCGCCTCGCGGGCGCGCCGCAGTGCCTCGCCGAGCGGGGTGTCTGCGGGGACCTCGACGAAGCGTCGGGCGAGGTCGCGCAGGGCGAGCTGGGGCAGGGCCTCGCGGAGCCGGGCGTTGCGGACGGCGCCGCTCGCCCCGTTCCAGATGATCACGGCGAGGACGGCGGCGAGGACGCCGTCGATCAGGCTGTCGGTGGTGGACTGCTGGGGGTCGCGGGAGGCGCTGTACAGCGGCAGCCCGAAGAGGACGAGCAGGGCGAGCCCGCGGCCGACCCAGGCGGCGGCGACGGTGCCGGCCATCGGCCGGCCGGTGACGCCCCAGACGACGGCGCGCAGCATCCGGCCGCCGTCCAGCGGGAGGCCGGGCAGCAGGTTGAAGGCGGCGACGACGAGGTTGCTGACCATGAGGCCGGCGAGCAGCACGCCGGGCACGGTGTCGGTGTCGACGGCGGTGAGGGCGAGGTAGAAGGCGCCGCCGAGGACGAGCGAGAGCAGCGGGCCGACGAACGCCAGCCAGAACTCGCGGGCCGGGGTCTCGGCCTCCTTCTCGATCTCCGAGACGCCGCCGAAGAACTGCAGCTGGATCCGCCGCACCGAGAGCCGGTAGCGGAGGGCGACCACGGTGTGGGCGAGCTCGTGCACCAGGACGGAGGCGTAGAAGGCGACCGCGAAGGAGAAGGAGACCAGGTAGCGGGTGGCGCCGAGGTCGGGCAGCACCTCGCTGAGCCGGCCGCCGAACACCCAGGTGATCAGGGCGGCGATGACGAACCAGGAGGGCGTGACGTACACCGGGACGCCGAAGGGTCGGCCCATCAGGATGCCGCCGCGCGGCTCCGGCCGCTCGGGCCGGTCCGCCGACGGCTGGTCGGAGGTCCGCTGCCCCCTGGTGTCGCTCACCGCGTCCCCTTCGCTCTCGTCGTCCCCGCCGGTGCGCCGCGCCGTCGCGGCGCCGTGGCCCGCACCGTCGCGCCCACGCTACGTGATCTCCGTCCGGATGCCGCGCGCGCCCCTCGCGCCGCGCCCGCGGCGGCGGTCGGGTGCTGCTCGTACCTCGGTGATACCCCGGATGCGGTGCCTCCAGCGGTGTCGGTGTCAGCCGGGCGGCAGCGGGATGTGAGCGGGGGGCAATAGGGTCGGGGGCATGCACCAGACCGAGACCGAGCCGCCGACCCGGCCGGCCGCCGCGCCGACGGGCCTGTCGCCCTCGCGCGCCGGCGACTTCATGACCTGCCCGCTGCTGTACCGGCTGCGGGTGATCGACCGGCTGCCGGAGCCGCCGAGCGCGGCCGCCACCCGGGGCACGGTGGTGCACGCCGTGCTGGAGCGGCTCTTCGACCACCCGCCGGGCGAGCGGACGGCGGAGCTGGCGCGTTCGCTGCTGCGCCCGCAGTGGGAGCGGCTGCTCGGCGAGCGGCCGGAGCTGGCGCAGCTGTTCCCCGGCGACGAGGACGGTTCGGCGCTGGCGGCCTGGCTGGGCGACGCGGAGAAGCTGGTGGACCGCTGGTTCGGTCTGGAGGACCCGACCCGGCTGCACCCGGTGGAGCGCGAACTGTACGTGGAGACGCCGCTGGAGCCGGGCGTGCTGCTGCGCGGCTACATCGACCGGGTGGACGTCGCGCCGACCGGTGAGGTGCGGCTGGTCGACTACAAGACCGGCCGCGCGCCCTCGCGGGACTTCGAGGGCAAGGCGATGTTCCAGATGAAGTTCTACGCCCTGGTGGTGTGGCGCTGGAAGGGCGTCGTCCCGCGGCGGCTGCAGCTGGTGTACCTGGGCGGCGGCGGGGACGTCGTCACGTACGACCCGGACGAGGCGGACCTGCTGTCGGTGGAGCGCAAGCTCAGGGCGCTGTGGGAGACCATCTCGCGGGCGGTGGCGACGGGCGACTTCCCGGCCACCCGCAACCGGCTGTGCGACTGGTGCGACCACAAGGCCCGGTGCCCGGAGTTCGGGGGCACTCCCCCGCCGTACCCGCTGCCGGTGCCTGTTCCGGTGCGGAGAACGACCGACGACGATCCCACGGGGGATCTCATGGTGAGCAAGGAGTCGTAGGTGACGATCCGAGTGCTGCTGGTCGACGACCAGCCGCTGCTGCGCACCGGCTTCCGGATGATCCTGGAGGCCGAGTCCGACCTGGTGGTGGTCGGGGAGGCCGGGGACGGCCAGCAGGCGCTGGAGCAGGTCCGGGCGCTGCAGCCGGACGTGGTCCTGATGGACATCCGGATGCCGCGGATGGACGGGGTGGAGGCGACCCGGCGGATCGCCGGTCCGGGGCGGGACGGCCCGGCGAAGGTGCTGGTGCTGACCACCTTCGACCTGGACGAGTACGTGGTCGAGGCGCTGCGCGCGGGTGCCAGCGGCTTCCTGCTGAAGGACGTGCCGGCGGAGGAGCTGGTGCAGGCGATCCGGGTGGTCGCGGACGGTGCGGCGATGCTGGCGCCGTCGGTGACCCGCCGGCTGCTGGACATGTACGCCACCAAGCTGCCCTCCGGCGAGGAGGCGCCGCCGCAGGCGCTGGGCGCGCTGACCGAGCGCGAGGTGGAGGTGCTGCGGCTGGTCGCCCGCGGCCTGTCGAACGCGGAGATCGCCGCCGAGCTGTTCGTCAGCGAGACGACGGTGAAGACGCACGTCGGGCACGTTCTGACGAAGCTGCAGCTGCGCGACCGGGTCCAGGCCGCGGTGTACGCGTACGAGTCGGGTCTGGTGCGCCCCGGCTCGATGTGAGCCGCCGGGTGCGGCGACGGCCCGCCTCCTCCGCTGCGGAGGGGGCGGGCCGTCGCCGTTCGGTCACTTGGTGCCGTTGCGGCCGATCTCCCAGAAGCGGAAGATCCCGGTGGTGTCGACGGTGCCGTCGACGCCGGTGATGTCGTTGCGCGAGGCGTAGAAGGACTTGGCCTGGAACAGCGGGATCACCGGGACGCCCTCGGCGACGATGTTCTGGATCTGGCCGTAGGCGCCGCCGGCGGAGCGGTCGGTCAGCTTGATGCTGGCGGGCACCAGCTTGCCGCTGATCCGCGGGTCGTCCCAGCCGTTGTGGAAGGCGCCGCCGTCGACCACGATCGGGCTGACGAAGTTGTCCGGGTCGGCGTAGTCGGGGGTCCAGCCGACGGTGTACGCCTGGTAGCTGCCGGCCTTCCAGCCCTCCTGGTACTTCTTCCAGTCGGGCTCCTGCTTGATGTCGACCTGGAAGACGCCGCCGTTCTCCAGGTCCTTCTTGATCTGCTCCATCTCGGCGGCGCCGGCCCGGGCGCGCGACCAGGTGAGGGTGATCTTGACCGGGGTGGAGATCTTCGCGTTGGAGAGGATCTTCTTCGCCTTGTCGACGCTCGGGTCGCCGTAGCGGTCCGCGAAGGAGGTGTTGTGCCCGGTGATGCCGGCCGGCACCAGCGAGTACAGCGGCTGGACGGTGTTGGCGTACACCGTGCGGGAGAGCGCCTTGCGGTCGACCAGCTGGGCGACGGCCTGGCGGACGGCCGGGTTGCCGGTGACGGCGTCCTTGGTGTTGAGGACCAGGTAGCGGGTCTCGGCGCTCTCGCCCTCGGCGACCTTGAGGTCGCCCTTGCCGGCCATCTGGTCGTCCTTGATCTTGGCGCCGGCCGAGGGCTCCAGGCTGTTGTCGGCGAGGTCGACCTCGCCCTTCTCCAGCGCGGTCTTCAGCTCGTCCGGTGCGTTGAAGTAGCGCAGCGCGAACTTGCCGGTGGTCGGCTTGTTGTCGCCCTTGTACTCGCTGTTGGCGGAGAGGGTGACCTTGCCCGGGTTCTCGCCGCCCTCGATGGTGGCGATCGAGTCGATCTTGTACGGGCCGGAGCCGACCAGCTTGTCGTTGGCGAGCAGCGCGTCGGCCGGGAAGACCTGGTGGTCGACGATCGAGCCGGCCGCCGAGGCGAGCTTCGCCGGGAGGACGGCGTCCGGGGCCTTGAGGTGGAAGACCACCTTGTCCTGGCCCTTGGCCTCGACGGACTTGATGGTGGAGAGCAGCGAGGCGGGGCCGCTCGGGTCGTTGATCTTCAGCATCCGCTGGACCGAGAAGACGACGTCCTCGCTGGTCAGCGCGTGGCCGTTGGAGAACTTCAGCCCGCTGCGCAGGGTGCACGCGTAGGTGATCGCGTCACCGCCGGTGAAGCCGCAGGACTGCGCGGCCTCCGGCTGCGGCACGGTCGCGCCGGGCGGGAAGCTCAGCAGCGACTGGAAGGTGTTGTTCAGCACCAGCCAGGAACCGGCGTCGTAGGCACCGGCCGGGTCGAGCACGCTGGTCACGTTGGTGGTGCCCATGGTGATCGTGGACGGCGAGTCCTTGCCGGTGACGGCCTTGGTCGCGGAGGCGCAGCCGGCGGCCGAGGACGCGACCATGACGGCGCAGCCGAGCACGGCCAGGCGGTGGGCTGAAGACATGCGGGATGGATTCCTTCTCCGTGCGGCCGGGCTTGTGGGGAGGCGCCGGTAGGGTGCCGTCACGGTCCGCGGCCCAGGGTGGCGGGCGCGGCTGCGACGGTCCGTTGGTCCCCTTTTCGGGGAATGACCGGAAGTAGCGTGCCATATCGACCACGCACCGCCTCGCACGCGTGCGCGAGGGCCGGGGTTCCCGGGGCTCCCGCCGGTTCCCGCAGACCGGCGTTCTGTCACCCTATGTCCGTTTTCTCCGTCAGGCCCAGCACGGTCCGTCGCCGGGACGCCGCAGCCAGAGAGCGGCACCGCACGGAAAAGAGAGCGAACTCACACCCGGGCGGCGATCAGCGCGTGCAGCAGCTCCAGATCGACCTGCTCCAGCGAGCCGAGGACGGTGCGTCCGGGGGCGGGCTCGATGGCGGCGACCGAGGGCACCGCGATGACCTGGCAGCCGGCGGCCTCGGCGGCGAGCACCCCGGTCGGGGCGTCCTCGATGACCACGCAGCGGGCCGGGTCGGCGCCGAGCCGGGCGGCGGCCGTGAGGTACGGGTCGGGGTGCGGCTTGGTGCGCGGCACCTCGTCGCCGGCCACCGAGAAGGCGAAGTGGTGCGCGCCGAGGCTGCGCAGCACGATGTCGATGACGTGCCGGTGCGAGGCGGACACCAGGGCGGCGGGGACGCCGTGCGCGGCCAGGGTGTTGAGCAGCCGTTCGGCGCCGGGCATCAGCGGCACGCCGCCGGCCAGCAGGTCGACGAAGCGCTGGTTGATCAGGACGGTCAGCTCGGCCGGGGTGTGCGGCACGGCCGTCCGGGAGAGCAGGTAGTCGATGACGCGGGTCATCGGTCCGCCGACGACGTGGGCGCGGTCGGCCTCGTCGAGGACGTGGCCGAACTCGGCGAAGAGCGACGCCTCGGCCTGCCACCAGAAGTCCTCGGTGTCGACGAGCGTGCCGTCCATGTCGAGCAGCACGGCCTGCAGGCCGCCGCCGGCACCGCCGAGGCTCTCGGTGAGGGTCGAGATGGTCGTCATGGCATGGTCCCTTCGCCGGGTGGGGTCCCGTCCGCACGGGTGGCCGGGCGGGGCCGGGGATGGCACAGGCCGGCCCGCTTGTGAGCGGACCGGCCCGTTCAGGATCATTCAGGATACGCCCGCCGACCGGAAATGTGCCGAACGGAGCGCAGCGGACGGGTTACCTGGCGTTGAAGTACTTCGCCTCGGGGTGGTGGATGACGATGGCGTCGGTGGACTGCTCGGGGTGCAGCTGGAACTCCTCGGAGAGCACCACGCCGATCCGCTCGGGCTTCAGCAGCTCGGCGATCTTGGCGCGGTCCTCCAGCTCCGGGCATGCGCCGTAGCCCAGCGAGAAGCGGGCGCCGCGGTACTTCAGGGCGAACATGTCGCGGACGTCCTGCGGGTCCTCGTCGCCGAAGCCGAGCTCGTAGCGGACCCGGGCGTGCCAGAACTCGGCGAGCGCCTCGGCCAGCTGCACCGACAGGCCGTGCAGCTCCAGGTAGTCGCGGTAGGCGTTGGCGGCGAACAGCTCGTTCGCGGCCTCGGAGACCCGGTTGCCCATGGTGACCACCTGCAGCGCCACCACGTCCCGCTCGCCGGAGTCCTCCGGGCGGAAGAAGTCGGCCAGGCAGAGCCGGCGGCCGCGGCGCTGCCGCGGGAAGGTGAACCGGGTCCGCTCGGAGCCGTCCTCGTTGTGGACGATCAGGTCGTCGCCCTTGGAGTTGGCCGGGAAGTAGCCGTAGATCACGGCGGGCTCCAGCCAGCCCTCGGTCTGCAGCCGGTCCAGCCACATCCGCAGCCGCGGCCGGCCCTCGGTCTCCACCAGCTCCTCGTACGAGGGGCCGTCGCCGGTGCGCGAGGCCTTCAGGCCCCACTGGCCCTTGAACAGCGCGTCCTCGTCCAGCCAGGAGGCGTAGTCCGCGAACGGGATGCCCTTGACGATCCGGTCGCCCCAGAACGGCGGCACCGGCACCCGGTTGTCGACGGCCACGTCGGAGCGGACCTGGCCGAGGTTGACCTCCTCGACCTCCTCGACCTCGACCCGGGCGTGCCGGCGCTGCCGCAGCTCCGGCAGGGCCGCGCCGGGCACGCCGCGCTTGACCGCGACCAGCGCGTCCATCAGCTTGAGGCCCTCGAAGGCGTCCCGGGCGTAGCGGACCTCGCCCTGGTAGACCTCGTGCAGGTCCTGCTCGACGTAGGCGCGGGTGAGCGCGGCGCCGCCGAGGATCACCGGGAAGTCGGCGGCCAGCCCGCGCTGGTTCAGCTCCTCCAGGTTCTCCTTCATGATCACCGTGGACTTGACCAGCAGTCCGGACATGCCGATGACGTCCGCCCGGTGCTCCTGCGCCGCCTCCAGGATCGCCGAGACCGGCTGCTTGATGCCGAGGTTGACGACGTTGTAGCCGTTGTTCGACAGGATGATGTCGACCAGGTTCTTGCCGATGTCGTGGACGTCGCCCTTCACGGTGGCGAGCACGATGGTGCCCTTGCCCTCCGAGTCGGACTTCTCCATGTGCGGCTCCAGGTGGGCCACCGCGGACTTCATCACCTCGGCGGACTGCAGCACGAACGGCAGCTGCATCTGGCCGGAGCCGAACAGCTCGCCGACCACCTTCATGCCGGCCAGCAGCGTGTCGTTGATGATCTCCAGGGCCGGACGGGCCGTCAGCGCCTCGTCCAGGTCGGCCTCCAGGCCGTTGCGCTCGCCGTCGACGATCCGCCGCTGCAGGCGCTCCTCCAGCGGCAGCGCCGCCAGCTCCTCCGCCTTGGACGCCTTCACCGAGGCCGAGGAGACGCCCTCGAACAGCTCCAGCAGGCGCTGCAGCGGGTCGTAGCCGTCCCGGCGGCGGTCGTACACCAGGTCCAGCGCGACCTCGCGCTGCTCCTCGGGGATCCGCGCGATCGGCAGGATCTTGGAGGCGTGCACGATCGCCGAGTCCAGGCCGGCCTCCACGCACTCGTGCAGGAAGACCGAGTTCAGCACCACGCGGGCGGCCGGCGAGAGGCCGAAGGAGATGTTGGACAGGCCGAGCGTGGTCTGCACCTGCGGGCGGCGGCGCTTCAGCTCGCGGATCGCCTCGACGGTCTCGATGCCGTCCCGGCGGGACTCCTCCTGGCCGGTGCCCAGGGTGAAGGTGAGGCAGTCGACCAGGATCGACGACTCGTCGATGCCGTACTCGGTGGTGAGCTGCTCGATCAGCCGCTCGGCGATGGCGACCTTCTTGTCGGCGGTGCGGGCCTGGCCCTCCTCGTCGATGGTCAGCGCGATCAGGCCGGCGCCGTGCTCGCGGGCGAGCGAGGCGATCCTGCCGAAGCGGGTCTCGGGGCCGTCGCCGTCCTCGTAGTTGACCGAGTTGAGCACCGCGCGG
Source organism: Kitasatospora sp. NPDC085895 (assembly GCF_040702125.1). NCBI lineage: Bacteria > Bacillati > Actinomycetota > Actinomycetes > Kitasatosporales > Streptomycetaceae > Kitasatospora > Kitasatospora sp. NPDC085895. Next base: position 9,282 of record NZ_JBFBJY010000087.1, read on the forward strand.
CCGCCGAGCGCCTCCAGGCCGGCCCGGAGCACCTCCGGCTCGGTGGAGTCCAGCACCAGCGGCAGGGTCGAGGCGGTCGCCAGCCGGGTGGCGACCTCCCGCATGTCGGCGACGCCGTCCCGGCCGACGTAGTCGACGCACAGGTCGAGCAGGTGGGAACCGTCCCGGATCTGGTCGCGGGCGATCTCCACGCAGGCCTGCCAGTCCTCGGCGAGCATCGCCTCGCGGAACTTCTTGGAGCCGTTGGCGTTGGTGCGCTCGCCGATCGCCAGGTAGGAGAGGTCCTGACGGAAGGGCACCGACTGGTAGAGCGAGGCGGCGGCCGCCTCCGGCTTCGGGTCGCGGGCCACCACCGGGCGGCCCTGGACGCGCTCGACCACGTGCCGCAGGTGCTCGGGGGTGGTGCCGCAGCAGCCGCCGACCAGCGACAGGCCGTACTCGCGCACGAAGGTCTCGTGGGCGTCCGCCAGCTCCTCGGGGCTCAGCGGGTAGTGCGCGCCGTCCTTGCCGAGGACGGGCAGGCCGGCGTTGGGCATGCAGGAGAGGCCGACCTTGGCGTTCTTCGCCAGGTAGCGCAGGTGCTCGCTCATCTCGGCGGGGCCGGTGGCGCAGTTCATGCCGATGTAGTCGATGCCCAGCGGCTCCAGGGCGGTCAGCGCCGCGCCGATCTCCGAGCCGAGCAGCATGGTGCCGGTGGTCTCCACCGTCACCTGGGCGAGCACCGGCAGGTCCAGGCCCGCCTCGGCGAGCGCCTGCTTGACGCCCAGCACGGAGGCCTTGGTCTGCAGCAGGTCCTGACTGGTCTCGATCAGCAAGGCATCGGCGCCGCCGGCGATCAGGCCCGCCGCGTTCTGCCGGAAGCCCTCGCGGATCACCTCGAAGGTGGTGTGGCCCAGGGTCGGCAGCTTGGTGCCGGGGCCGATCGAGCCGAGCACCCAGCGGGTCCGGCCGTCCCGGGCGGTGAACTCGTCGGCCGCCTCGCGGGCGATCCTCGCACCGGCCTCGGACAGCTCGACGATGCGGTCGGCGATCTCGTACTCGCCGAGCGCGGCGTGGTTGGCGCCGAAGGTGTTGGTCTCCACGCAGTCCACGCCGACGGCGAAGTACGCGTCGTGGACCGAGCGCACGATGTCCGGGCGGGTGACGTTGAGGATCTCGTTGCAGCCCTCCAGCTGCTGGAAGTCCTCCAGGGTCGGGTCCTGCGCCTGCAGCATCGTGCCCATCGCGCCGTCGGCCACCACGACGCGGGTGGCGAGGGCTTCGCGGAGGGCGTTCGCACGCTCCTGGTGGGCGGCGGCTGCGGCGGACGAGGGGACGGCTGTGGCCATGGGGCGACTCCCTGGGTGCGACGGCTGTCGGCTATGCGTCCCCTCCTGGTTCGGGGATGCACGCCGTCAGGGTATCCGGACACCTGCCCGGCGACGGAACCCGTTCCGCATCCTGGGCGTCCTGTCCACCTGAACGGACGGGACGGGAGGGGCCGGGTGCCACGGAGGATCACCGCGCCGGCGGCGTGGCTGCGGAGGCTGCGACCCGGACGGAGCAAACGACGGCGGCTCACCGTCGCCGTCCTCGCCGTCCTCGGCCTGCTACTCCTTCCGGTGGGCGGCGCCGCCGTCGCCCTCCACCTCCGGTACGTGGGCGAACCGTCAGCCGCGGCCAGGACGCGGGACCGCGACGCCCTCTGGCTCGGCCACGCCTGGGTGGACGGGCGGCGCACCGACGCCGACCTCACCGCACTCGCCGCCCGCCTCGCCGGCACCGGCGTCCACGACCTGTACGTGCACACCGGGCCGCTCGCGCACGACGGCTCGCTCGACCCCGCGCTCGCCCCGCAGGCCCGCTGGTTCCTGGACGGCGTCCACCGCCGGCTGCCCGGCCTGCGGGTGCAGGCCTGGCTCGGCGACGTGGTCGCCCCGGAGAAGGACGGCCTCCACCTGGACCGGCCCGAGGTCCGCACCCGGATCACCGTCGCCACCGTGCAGACCCTGGCCCTCGGCTTCGAGGGCGTGCACTTCGACCTCGAACCCGTCCGCTCGGGCTCGGCCGGCTTCCTCGCCCTGCTCGACCAGGTCCGCCCGCTCACCGCGGCCTCCGGGGTGCCGCTCTCCGTCGCCGCACCGCAGATCGACCCCGTCCCCGGGCTGCACCGGGTCGGGCTCGCGGTCGCCGACCACGGCAAGTGGTGGTCGAAGGAGTACTTCGCCGACGTCGCCCGGCGGGTCGACCAGATCGCGGTGATGAGCTACGACACCGGGATGCCGCTGGAGTCGCTGTACGGCGGCTACGTCGCCCGGCAGACCGAACTCGCGCTGGCCGCCACCCCGGACTCGGTGGACCTGCTGATGGGCCTGCCCGCGTACTGGCAGGACGACTTCGGCCACCGCGGCTCCGCCGAGACCGTCGCGGCGGCCGTCCGCGGCGCCCGGCTCGCCCTCGGCCGCGACGAACGGCAGTCCTTCGGCCTCGCGCTGTACGTCGACTTCACCGCCACCCCGGCCGACTGGAACGCCTACCGCAACGGCTGGTGCCGCTGAGCGCCGCCCGGGTTAGGCTGCGGCCATGACCGAACCGGCTCTGGACGCAGCGGAACTGACGACCGATCATCTCGTCCTGCGGCGGCCGGTCCCGGCGGACGTGGCGGCGATCCTGGCCGTCCACCGCGACCCGCGGACCTGCCGGCACAACCCCTCCGACGCGCTGCGCACCAGGGCCGAGGCCGAGTGGCTGTACCGGCGCTGGGACGAGCGGTGGCAGCGCAGCGGCTTCGGGTACTGGGTGGTGCGCGGCCGCGGGGCGGAGCAGCCGCTCGGCTTCTGCGGGGTGAAGCCCACCGTGCTGGGCGGGCTGCGCGGGCTCAACCTCTTCTACCGCTTCGACCCGGCCTGCTGGGGCCGGGGCGTGGCCGGCGAGGCCGCCACCGCGGTCGTCGCCTGGGCCGGCCGGGAGCTGCCGCGGCTGCCGCTGATCGCCCGGATACGCCCGGAGAACCTGGCCTCCCAGCGCGTCGCCGAGAAGGCCGGCCTGACCCGCGCCGCCCACCTGGACGAGATCGGCGAGGACGGCCTCGACTGGATCTGGGCCCGCAACCTGCCGTAGCACCGGTACGCCCGGGGGCGCGTGCGGCGTCACAGCGGGGTGCTGTGCAGGGCGATCAGCAGGCGCCAGACCCGGCCGGCGAAGGTGGGCGGGTCGGCGGTGATCAGGCCGTGCAGCCAGTCGGCGAGCAGGCCGGTGAAGGCCGCGGCGACCGCGGAGGCCACCGTGTCGGCGTGCGGGGCGCCGGCCCGTTCGCGTTCGGTGCGGCTGCGCTCCCGCAGCCGCCGGTGCATGAGGTCGCCGAGCGGGCCGCCGCCGCCCGGGTCGAGCAGGCCCCGGTAGAGGGCGGCGTGCCCGGCGGCGTCCGCCAGGAAGGCGGTGAGTGCGGCGGGCGGTGCCGCCGGGTCGACCGGGCCGCGCCAGTCGTGCAGGGCGTCGACGGCGGCCTCGACCACCTCCCCGCAGGCGTCGACGGCGAGTGCCCGCAGGTCCTCGTAGTGCAGGTAGAAGGTGGCCCGGCCGAGTCCCGCGCGGCGGACCACGGCCGAGACGCTCACCTCGGCCAGGGGCCGTTCGCCGCACTCGGCGAGCAGTGCGCCGCGCAGGGCGGCCCTGGTGCGCTCGGCACGGGGGTCATTCATCCGGCGGCCAGCACGGCGGCGAGCGCGACGGCTCCGGGCAGGGCCTGGGCGACCAGGATCCGCCGGTTGGCGGTGGCGCCGCCGTACAGGCCGGCGACCACGACGCAGCTCAGGAAGAAGACCCGGGCGTCGTGGCCGACCGGGTCGGCGGCGATCAGGCCCCAGACCAGGCCGGCCGCCAGGAAGCCGTTGTAGAGGCCCTGGTTGGCGGCGAGCGGCGCGGTCGTCTTCGCGAGGCCGGCGTCGAAGCCGGAGAGGCTCCGGCCCGGGGAGCGCTCCCAGAGGAACATCTCCAGCACCAGGATGTACGCGTGCAGTGCGGCCACCAGGCCGACCAGGACGTTCGCCGCCGTTTGCATGGATCACTCCGATTTCATGGACACCTGTCCAGCAATCATAGACGAGTGTCCAGGAACTCCAGCCACACCGCGGTGTCGGACGGCAGCCCGCCCTCCGTGAGGGCTCCGCTGCTGAGCACCGGACGGGCGCCCTCGGGCAGCGGCACCGGCTGCTCGCCGAGGTTCACCAGGCAGCCGAACCCGCCGGCCCGCCGGAAGGCCAGCACCTCCGGGCCGGAGGGCAGCCAGTCGAAGCCGCCGGTGATCCGCTCGCGGCGGATCCGCAGCGCGGTGCGGTAGAGCTCCAGCATCGAGTCCGGGTCGCCGGTCTGCGCCGCCACGGTGAGCGCGCCCCAGCCGGCCGGCTGCGGCAGCCAGGGCTCGGCACCGTCGGGTGCGAAGCCGTACGGCGGCAGGGTGCCGGACCACGGGATCGGGACGCGGCAGCCGTCGCGGCCGGGGTCGGTGCCGCCCGAGCGGAAGTGCATGGGGTCCTGCAGGCTGCCGAGCGGCAGGTCCTCGACCTCGGGCAGGCCGAGCTCCTCGCCCTGGTAGAGGTAGAGCGAGCCGGGCAGCGCCAGCGAGAGCAGTGCGGCGGCGCGCGCCCGGCGCAGGCCGAGCCCGAGGTCGGTCGGGGTGCCGAAGCGCTTGGTGGCGAACTGGAAGCGGGTGTCCTCGCGGCCGTAGCGGGTGACGGTGCGGGTGACGTCGTGGTTGGCGAGCACCCAGGTGGCCGGGGCGCCGACCGGGGCGTGCGCGGCCAGCGTGCCGTCGATCGAGGCGCGCAGCTCGGCGGCCGACCACGGGCGGGCCAGGAAGTCGAAGTTGAAGGCGGTGTGCAGCTCGTCCGGGCGCAGGTAGCGGGCGAACCGCTCGGTGTCCGGCACCCAGATCTCGCCGATCAGGACGCGCGGCTCCTCGTAGGAGTCCGCGATCGCCCGCCAGGAGCGGTAGATCTCGTGCAGGTCGTCGCGGTCGACGAACGGGTGGGTGTCGACGCCGGGTTCGAAGTCGGGCAGGCCCGGCTCCTTGGTCAGCAGGCCGGCCGAGTCGATCCGCACGCCGGCGGCGCCGCGGTCGAACCAGAACCGCAGGATCTCCTCGTGCTCCCGGCGGACCAGCGGGTGCGCCCAGTTGAGGTCGGGCTGCTCGGTGGCGAACAGGTGGAGGTACCACTGCCCGTCCTCGATCCGCGTCCACGGGCAGCCGCCGAACTCCGACTGCCAGTCGTTGGGCGGCAGTTCGCCGTGCTCGCCGCGGCCCTCGGCGAAGTGGAAGAGGTCGCGCTCGGGGCTGCCGATGCCGGCCGCGAGGGCCGCCCGGAACCACGGGTGCCGGTCGGACACGTGGTTGGGCACGATGTCCACGACGGTGCGGATGCCGAGGTCGCGGGCCTCCGCGATCAGCTTCTCGGCCTCCTCCAGGGAGCCGAAGACCGGGTCGATGGCGCGGTAGTCGGCGACGTCGTAGCCGCCGTCCTTCAGCGGGGAGGGGTACCAGGGGTTGAACCAGACCGCGTCGAAGCCGAGTTCGGCGAGGTACGGGAGCCGGGCGCGGATCCCCGCCAGGTCACCGGTGCCGTCGCCGTTGCCGTCGGCGAAGCTGCGCGGGTAGACCTGGTAGATCGCCGCGTCTCGCCACCAGTCCCGGCGGTCGGGCTGCTGTACCACGGTGGGTAGTCCTTTCGAGAAATGACGGGCCGTCAGCCCTTGAGCCCGCCCGAGGTCAGGCCGGCCATGATGTTGCGCTGGAAGATCAGGAAGAACACGATGGTCGGCACCGAGGCGATGGCCAGGGCGGCGATCACGACGTTCTGCGGCACGCCGATGGACAGCGAGTTGATGCCGATGTTGAGCGGCTGGTTCTTCGGGTCCGGCTGGACCAGCAGCGGCCACAGGAAGTCCTTCCAGACGTTCACCACCGCGAAGATGGAGACCACGCCGAGGATCGGCCGGGACATCGGCAGCACGATCGACCACAGCGCCCGCAGCGGCGACGCGCCGTCGATGGCGGCGGCGGCCATCAGCTCCTCCGGCACCGAGTCGAAGAAGCGCTTCAGCAGGAAGATGTTGAAGGCGTTCGCCACAGTGGGCAGCCAGATCGCCCACGGGGTGTTGATCAGGTTGAGGTGCAGCAGCGGCAGGTCCAGCACGGTGAGGTACTGCGGCACGATCAGCACGGTGGACGGGATCATCAGCGTCGCCAGCATCATGCCGAGGATCAGGTTGCCGAGGACGGGCCGCAGCTTGGAGAGCGCGTAGGCCGCGGCCACGTCGAAGACCAGCTGGAAGGCGAGCGCCCCGAACGCGTAGTACAGCGTGTTGAAGAGCAGTCGGCCCATGTTGAGCTTGGACCACGCCTCGGTGTACGTGTCGGTGTGGACCTGGTGCGGGTAGAAGGTCGGCGGGCTCTGGATGACCTCCTGGGTGGACTTCAGTCCGCCGGTCACCAGCCAGTAGAGCGGGCCGAGGAAGACCAGGGTGAAGGCCGCGACCACCAGGACGAGGACGGTCCGGTAGACCGCCTTGCCGAACGGGCGGTTCAGCTGCGTCTCGGAGATCAGGGTACGGGTGGAGGTGTCTGCCATGGCGGTGCTCCCGTCCTAGTCGTTGGTGCGGCTCAGGCGCACGTACAGCGCGGAGAAGCCGGCGAGTACGAGCAGCATGACCAGGCCGAGCGCCGAGGCGCTGCCGTAGTTGTTGAAGCTGAAGGCGTACTGGTAGATGAGGTTGACGACGGTCAGCGTCGAGTTCTGCGGGCCGTTGCCGCCGGTCAGCAGGTAGGGCTCGACGAAGACCTGCATGGTGGCGACGACCTGCAGCAGCAGGAGCAGCGAGAGGATCAGCCGGGTCTGCGGGATCGTGACGTGCCGGATCCGGCGCAGCAGGCCGGCGCCGTCGAGTTCGGCGGCCTCGTAGAGCTCGCCGGGGATGCCCTGCAGGGCCGCCAGGTAGATCAGGGTGGCGCCGCCCATGTTCATCCAGGTGGCCGCGATGACGACCGAGAGCATGGACGTGGTGGGCGAGTTGAGCCAGGCCGAGGTCGGCAGGTGGAGCGCCTTGAGGATCGCGTTGAACAGGCCGTAGCCGGGGTCGTAGAAGTACTTGAAGAGCAGCACCGAGGCGACCGGCGGGAGCATCACCGGCAGGTAGACCAGGATGCGCAGGTAGGCCTTGGCGTGGCGGAGCTCGTTCAGCAGGACGGCGACGACGAACGGCACCGCGAAGCCGAGCACCAGGGCGAGCACCGTGAACAGCAGGGTGTTGCGCCAGGCGTGCCAGAAGTCCGGGTCCGCGAGGATGCGGTCCAGGTTCTCCGTGCCGACCCAGGTGGTCCTTCCGCGCTTGGTCTTCTGGAAGCTCATGATCACTTCGCGGACCATCGGGTACCACGAGAAGTACGCGAAGCAGAGCAGGGCACCGAGCAGGAAGCCATGGCCGGTGAGGTGCCTGCGGATGCGCTGACGGAGGGCGGCGCGGCCCTGCGAGGGATCGGCGTGCGCCGGTGGCTCGGTCTTCCGGCGGGCGGAGACGCTGATCGCTGCCATGGGGTTACTCCCGGTCGGTCGGAGGGTGTGGCTCGGGCGTGCGTGGGGGCCGGCCCGCCGGTCGGCCCCCACCGGCCGTCACTGGAGGTTGGCCAGCACCTGGTTGACCTGGCTCTCGGCGTCCGAGAGCAGCTTGTCGACGTTGGCGTTCTTGTCGGTCAGGACGGCCGAGACGGCACCGTCGAGGACCTTGTAGATCTGCTGGGCGTTGGCGGGCTCGGTCTTGCCGGGCACCGAAGCGGCCAGGTACGGCGCGTAGTTCTGCACCGGGACGGTGGCGCTGGCCGCCTTGGCCCTGTTGTCGGCGTCCAGGGTGGATCCGCCGAACAGGAAGGGCTGCGGCAGGCCGACCGGCAGGCCGTCGGCCTTGGTGCGGGCGTAGTCGAACTGACCCTTGCCCATGGTCAGCCACTTGAAGTTGACCCAGGCGATGCCGGCCTTGATCTGGTCCGGGGTGGAGCCCTTCTTGAACATGTAGTCGGCGCCGCCGAGCAGGGCGCCCTTGCCGCCGGGCATCGGGCCCATGCCGTAGTCCTCGTAGTTGCCCTTGAGGGTCTGCACCATGTAGGTGATGTCGTCCGGCGCGCCGACGTACATGCCGAGCTTGTCGGTCGACATCTGGGTCATCAGGTCGGGCCACTTGAGGCTCTGGGTGGCGCCCATGGTGTTGTCGGTCCAGCGCATGTCGTACAGGTTCTGCAGGACCTGCTTGCCCTCGGGCGTGTTGAAGGCGGCCTTCTTGCCGTCCTCGGTGGTCATCGAGCCGCCGAGGCCGTAGAGCTCGGCGGTGAAGTGCCAGCCGCCCTGGTTGGTGGCGCTGTAGTCGCCGTAGCCGTTGACGCCGTTGCCGAGCGCCGCGATCTTCTTGGCGGCCTCGCGGACCTCGGCCCAGGTGGTCGGCGGCTTCTCCGGGTCGAGGCCGGCCTGCTTGAAGAGCTTGCGGTTGTACAGCAGGCCCATCTTGTAGTTGGTGGTGGGCAGGCCGTAGAGCCTGCCCTCCGAGGTGAGGGTCTTCATGACGGACGGGTCGATGTCCTTGAGCGCGGGCACCGTCCGCTCGTTGACGTAGGCCGAGATGTCCTCGGCCTGGTCGGCGTCGAGCACCTGGTCCAGGTCGGTGAAGTACGTGTAGAAGACGTCCGGCTGGGTCTTGCCCTTGAGCTGGGCGGTGAAGGAGGCCGGCTCCTCGCAGGGGGAGGCGTCCTTCGCGTTGATCGTGACGTTCGGGTAGAGCTTGTTGAACGCCGCGACGTCCTCGGACCACTGCTTGCGCTCGGCCGGCTTGGTGGTCGGCGGCTGGCAGTCGATGCCGATGGTGACCTTGGTGTTCGGGTCGAGGGAGGCACTGGCCGCGGGCTTGCCGGAGTCCCCGGAGTTGCCGGCGTCGGAGCCGGAGGAGCACTCGGCCGCGGTGAGGGCGAGGCCCGCGGCGGTGGCGAGGGCGACGGTTCTGCGGAGGAGCCGGTCTCTGGTCATGCGGATGGACCCTTTCAAGCACGTGCGGGCTGCGCCTGGGCGCGGGGGTGCCCGTGGATTTCCGGTGGGGGCCGGCCCCGGAAGACGTCCGGGAGCCGGGGAAGCGTGCGAGGCCGGGGCACGGGTCGCTGTGTCTGGCAGCAGCGCCGGCCGGTGTCGACTACTTAACCAGCCTCGACAGATGTCCACAAGATGTCGACTATATTTCGCAAAAAGACGACACTGATCGCGCAGTTTTGCGTGACCGCCCTGGCGGCCGTAGGGCCGCCGCACCCCGCCCGCCACCTGCCGAAAGACCCCTCACGGGGCCTCGGAAGCCCTTGCCGGGCCCGGTGGCACCGGGTTGCGCACCCATCCGCGCAAGCGGCCCGCAGGGCCCGCAAGCGACTGCAGGAAAACGCCGAAGCAGGGCGGGCCGAAGGGCGCCCGCCCTGCTTCGTTTGCGCAATCGTTACGGGTTGAGGGTGATCTTGAACGTGGACGTGGTGTTCTGGACGTCCTTGAAGTTGCCGCTCATGGTGAGGTTGTTGAAGACCGCCTCACCCACCGCCGGTCCTTGGCCCGCCTCGGGCATCTCGTTGGCCCAGACGCCGTAGCCGGACTTGGCGTCGAAGGCGTCGCCGCTCTTCTTGGCGCCGGTGATCGAGACGTTGGTGAAGACGGTGTCCTTCACCGGGTTCTCCGGCTGGCTGCCGGTGTACTTGGTCTGGAACATGATGCCGCTGTAGGTCGGGTCGACGATGTCGACGTCGCTCACGCGGATGCCCTGGAAGACCTTGGAGGCCGAGAAGACCCAGATCGCCGGGAAGACCTGCTGGCCCCAGAAGTGGCCGCCGGACCGGACGATCGTCATGTTCTGCAGGTTCGTCGTGGGCGAGGCGCCGAAACCGTTCATCGGGTAGCCGAAGTCCAGCGACGAGATGGTCACGCCGGAGTAGCAGAGGGTGTCCGCGATGTAGACGTTGCGGAAGGTGTTGGCGTAGCCGCCGTACACCGCGATGCCCGCCGCGCGCCAGGTCAGGATGGTGGTGAGGTTCTCGAAGACGTTGTTCTTCTCGTCGGCGCCGCCGGCGTCGATGGCGGAGAACAGCGCGAAGGAGTCGTCACCGGTGGCCCGCGCCTCGTTGTTGGAGATGAGGTTGTCGGTGGAGCCGTTGGTCATGTTGATGCCGTCGGCGAAGGTGTCGCGGATCCGCGAGTTGGTGATCCGCATGCCGTCGGTGTTGGCACCCCAGTACATGCAGACCATGTGCTCGGTCCAGATGTCGTCGATCGTGATGTTCGCGACGTTGGAGAAGTCGAACACCTTGCCGGGGCCGTCGATCCGCGAGGTGTAGTTGCCGAAGTAGGCGAAGCCCGAGAAGGTCGAGCCGTTCGCGGTGGCCTCGGCGCGGAAGCCGACGTCGGTGTTGCTCTGCGAGGCGGGCGCGTAGAACCGGGTGAACCAGGGGCCGGCGCCGACGACCTTGACCGCCTTGCCGTAGACCTGGAACTTGTTCGCGGTCTGGTAGTCGCCCGCGGGCAGGTAGACGCCGACGTAGGTGCCGGTGGTGTCCATCCGGACCTTGTCCAGGGCGTTCTGCACGTCCTGGTGGGTGAAGCCGGCCGGGACGACGTACTTCGCCGGGTCCGGGTTGGAGATCTGGGTGGCCTGCTCCAGGCTCACGAAGTCGATCGCGTACCGGCTGGTGTTGGCCGGGTCCTTCTGCAGCTTGATCTTGTGACCGGCCGGCACGGTGGTGCCGAGCAGCAGGTTGGCCTCGTCGTAGACGTGCCGCTGCCCGCCGGAGCCGGGCGAGTTGCCGGGCGCGGTCTCGCTGCCGTACAGCCAGGCGTACTTGGACGTCAGGTCGATCGCCTTGAGGAAGGTGCCGTCGACGTAGACGTTCAGCGTGGCGTTGGTGCCGTCGCCGCTCGCGCTGTCCGGGATCGAGAAGCGGGTGACCAGCGTGTTGGTGGCCGCCTTGGTGGTGAACTCCACCGAGGAGCCGGTCGAGTCGAGCGTCACGGCCTTGCGGCCGGAGGCCTCGCCGGCCAGGTCGCCGATGGTGCGGTTCGGGCCGACCAGGGCCGCCCCGCCGCCCGGCACGCCGTCCTCGGCCTCGTAGGTGTCGAAGGGCATGTTGGCGCCGCGGCCGATGTACAGGCCCTGGCTGCTGGTGTTGTTGGCCTGCTTGACCGGCAGCTCGTTGGCGTCGGTGGCGATGACCGTCTTCACCGTGTACTTGCCGTTGACGGCCGTCCAGCTGCCCAGCGACACCGGGGAGGTGGTGGCGCCGGGGGCGATCGCGCCGCTGTAGGAGCCGGTCAGCGTCTTGACGGCGTTGCCCTGGGCGTCGAGCACGGTCAGGGTGACCCCGTGGGCGCCGGAGGCGGCCGCCGAGGTGCCCTGGTTCTTGATCGCCACGGTGAAGTTGACCGCGTTGCCGGCCGCAGGGTTGGACGGCGACCAGGAGACCGGCGCCGCCACCAGGTCGGAGCTGGCCACCTGGTTGACCACCAGGTCGCTCGCCGCCGTCCAGGTGTTGTTGGTCTCGTCCTGCTCGATGACGGCGTTGGACTCGTCGACCTTGGCGGTGAGCTGGTAGCTGCCCGCGTTCTGCGCCGGGACGCTCACGTCGACGGTGCCGGAGGCACCCGCGGCGAGCGCGCCGACCTGGGCGGTGCCGGCCTTGGTGGAGCCCAGGTACAGGTTGACCGAGGTGGCGGCGGAGGCGGCGTTGCCCTGGTTCTTCACCGTGGTGGCGAGGGTCAGGGCGTCGGTCTCGACCGGGCCGGCCGGGGAGACGGTGGTGCCGGTGACGGTCAGGTCCGGGTTGGGGGCGGGCACGCCGACCACCTGGAACTCGGCGACCTGGCCGGCGCTGGAGCCGGTGTTGCTGGTGATCTTCAGCTGGACGTCGGCGACCCGGGCGCTGACCGGGATGGTCACCGTGTTGCCGGAGGCCGGGTCGAAGCCGTACGGCTTGGCGGCGACGAGCGTGGTGAAGGTCGAGCTGCTCTGCTCGCGGCCCAGTACCTCGACGGTCTGGGTGCGGGCGCCCCAGGCCGGGGCCGGGTTGAGCTTGAGCACCACCTGCTGGGTGTCGGCGTTCGAACCCAGCGCCACGGTCAGGGTGTTGGGGTAGCTGCCGCCCGCGCCCTCCCAGTAGCTGGTGACGTCGTTGTCGTTGGCGTTGGTCGCCACGAAGGAGTAGACGGAGGAGTTGGCCGTGATCGGCTTGCCCGCCGCCAGGTTGGTGCCGCTGCCGCCGGTCTGGCCGGTGCGGATCACCGTGTTGCTGGCCGCGGACTGGTTGCCCGCCGCGTCCTTGGCCTTGACGTAGTAGGAGACGGTCGCGGTGTCCGGCTGGCTGTCGGTGTAGGTCAGCACCGAGCCGCCGACGCTGGCCTTCAGCGAGCCGTTGGCGTACACGTCGTAGCCGCTGACGCCCACGTTGTCGGAGGAGGCCGTCCAGGTCAGCTTGATCTGGCCGGAGCCGGGCTGGGTGTAGGTGAGACCGCCGGGCGCGCTGGGCGCCTGGGTGTCGCCGCTCTGGCCGGTGCGGGTGACGGTGTTGCTGGCCGCGGACTGGTTGCCCGCCGCGTCCTTCGCCTTGACGTAGTACCAGACGGTCGCGCTGTCCGGGCGGTTGTCGGTGTAGGTCAGCACGTTCCCGGCCACGCTGGTCAGCAACTCGCCGTTGGCGTAGACGTCGTAGCCGGTGACGCCCACGTTGTCGGCGGCCGCGTTCCAGGTCAGCTTGATCTGGCCGGAGCCGGGCTGGGTGTACGCCAGGCTGCCGGGCGCGCCGGGCGCCTGGGTGTCGCCGCTGCTCGGGCCGTACACCTCGAACTCGGAGAGCTGGGCGGCCGGCCAGGCGCTGTTGGCGGTGAACGAGAGGCGCACGTACCGGGTGGTGGTCGTGCTCAGGTTGATCGTCGCGCTGTTCCCGGTGGCCGGGTTGAAGGTGTACGCGGCGGAGGCGACCAGGTCGGTGAAGTTGCTGCCGTCGGTGGAGCCCTGGACCTTCAGCGTCTCGCTGCGGGTCTCCCAGCCGGAGGGCAGCCGCAGCACCAGCTTGTTGACCGGCACGGCGGAGCCGAGGTCGGCCTGGTACCACTGCGGGAAGGCGTTGTTCGCGCTCTCCCAGTAGGTGCCGGTGTTGCCGTCGGCCGCATTGTTCGCCGTGTAGGCGCCGTTGGCGCTGCTGGCGGTGGCCGAGCGGACGAGGTTGCCGGAGGCGCTGGTCGAGCCGTACACCTCCAGCTCGGAGATCTGGGCGGCCGACCAGCCGGTGTTCGCGGTGACGCTCACCCGCACGAAACGGGTGGTGGTGGAGGCGAAGTTCAGCCGGACGGTGTTGCCGACGCCCGGGTCGAAGGACCGGGCGGCGGAGCCGAGGACGGTGGAGAAGTTCGAGCCGTCGGTGGAACCCAGCAGGGTCAGCGTCTCGTCCCGGGATCCCCAGCCCGCCGGCAGCTTCAGCACCACCTGGTCGATCGCGGTGGGGCTGCCCAGGTCGACCTGGACCCACTGCGGCAGCGCGTTGTTGGCCGACTCCCAGTAGGTGTCCTGGCTGCCGTCGTTGACGTTGCCGACCACCTGGACACCGGTGGAACTGCTGGCGGTCACGGTCTTGCCGGCCGCGAGGTTCGGACCGCCGGCGGCGTGGGCCGGTACGACCGGCCCGATCACCATCAGCAGCAGTCCGGTCGCGACCGTCGCGGCGCCGAGCCGCGGCAGTGTGCGGTTGGATCTCATTGCGTCCCTCTGTCTCGGATGTCATGGCGTGCGCGGCGTGGCGGCCCCCGGCTCCGCCGCGCGAGCACCCCTCGGGGTGCGCCGGGGCATGCCCCGGATCGGGCCGCCGGGTGTGCGGCGGCCCGAGGTCTGTGGTGGGTCCGTCCTCCCCGCGGCGGTGCGCGGGCGCCGGTGTTCCGGCCGGACGGGCGCTACTGGGCGAAGACCTGCAGCGCGGAGAGCTGCCCGGCCGGCCAGCCGGTGTTGCCGGTGAACTGCAGCCGGAGGTACCGGGTCTGCACGGCGGCGGGCAGGGTGAGCACGGCGGTGTTGCCGGTGGCCGGGTCGAAGCGGTACCCGGCGGCGCCGGCCGGGGTGGTGAAGGCGGCGCCGTCGGTGGAGCCGAGCACGGCGACCGTCCGGGTGCGGGCGGCCCACGCCGGGGCGGGCGGCACCGCGAGGACCGGGCGACGGACGGGGTGGACCGTCTGCAGGTCGACCTGGAGCCACTGCGGGAAGGCGCTGTTGGCGCTCTCCCAGTACGAGTTCGGGTCGCCGTCGACGGCGTTGCCGCTGCCGTAGACCTGGGTGTGGCTGCTCTCGGCGGTCGGCCGGTGCAGGGCGAGGTCCCCGGCGGGCGGCGGCGGAGTGGTGTCGCCGGTGGTGGGCGGGGTGGGCCGGACGGGGGTCAGGGCGAGCTGCCCCTTGAGCATCCGGCCGCCGTCGGCGGTGAGCCTCAGGTAGTGGTCGGAGGAGCAGGCGGTGCCGTCCTCGTCGAGGGCGAGCAGGCCGGAGTCGGCGGGCAGCACCGCCGCGCTCTCCGCCGTCTTGGCGATCTGGTTGCCCTCGTTGAACTCGTCGAACATGGAGACGTACAGGCCCTGCGCGCCGAGCCGGACGGTGTTGTAGAACTGCCGCCACATGAAGTCGCCGTGCGCGCGCTGGCGTTCGGAGACTTCGCCGGGCAGCACGCAGGGCTGGTAGTCGATGCCGCGGGCGTTGCAGTCGGCCTGGTCGCCCTGCTGCACGTCCGCGAGGAACCGATCGGCCTCCGCGGCGCTGCGCACCTTCGCGGTCACGGCGTCCCGGGTGGCGCCCTCGCCGCCGTTGGGGTCGAACCGCTGGAGGGCGGCGGTGTCGCAGCCGTACTCGCGCATCCAGCGGAAGTGCGTGTCGACGGTCTGCTGGTCGTAGGAGGAGAACAGCACGGCGGGGGTGCCGTCGCCGAGCGGACCGTAGGCCGTGCCGTGGCCGGCGGTGTACTCGCGCATGTCCGGCCAGGCCCGCAGGGCGTTGTTGCCGGGGGACGGCGCGTGCGACCAGTCCTGGGACCAGTGCCACCAGCCGTTGATCGGGGCGCCGTCCCCGGGGCAGGCGAAGCAGCCCTGGTAGCCGACGGTGATCCTGCCGACGACGTCCCCGGGCGGGCTGCCGGCCGCGCGGGCGGACGCGGGCGGCAGCAGGCCGGCCGTCGAGGCGGCGGCTGCCGTCAGGAGGAGCGAGCGGCGCGGGATTCCCATGGGGTCCTGCCTTCGTGGGGGGAAGTTGCAGAAGGAATCACGAATCTGACGTTAATATGTTCGAGTTTTGCGCGATGGCAGCCAAGAGTTACAGAGGTGCTACAAGCATGTCAACGGATCGCACCGCATGCGGGCACACGAAAAAGGGCGGGCACCGAAGTGCCCGCCCTTGGTCCGACGGCCCGTCAGGGGGTGGGTTGCGGGGATTCCTCCCGGGTCGTCAACCCCGGTCGCGCATCGGGGCGGTGGACCCGCGGACCACCAGCTCCGGCTCGAAGAGCAGCTCGTCGTGGGTCACCTTCACCCCGGCGATCTCACCCACCAGCAGCTCGACGGCCGCCCGCCCCATCGCCTCGATGGGCTGGCGCACCGTGGTCAGCGGCGGGTCGGTGCACATCATGAACGAGGAGTCGTCGTACCCGATCACCGACACGTCGCCGGGCACCGACAGGCCCGCCCGGCGCACCGCGCGGACGGCGCCGAGCGCCAGCGGGTCGCTCGCGCAGACCACGCCGGTGACGCCCTGGCGCAGCAGCCGGGTGGTCGCCGCCTGGCCGCCCTCCAGGCTGAACAGGGCCTGCTCCACGTGCTCGTCCGGCAGGTCGACACCGGCCCTGGCCAGCGCCGCGCGGGCCGCGCCGAGCTTGCGCTGCGAGGGCACGTGGTCGGCCGGACCCAGCACCAGGCCGATCTTGCGGTGGCCCAACTGGTGCAGGTGGCCGACCGCCTGCTCGACGGCGACCGCGTCGTCGCAGGACACCCGGGGGAAGTCCAGGTCCTCGATGGCGGCGTTGAGCAGCACCGTCGGCAGGCTGCGCTCGGCGAGCCGGTCGTAGTGCTCGTGCGGGGCGTCGCCCTGGGCGTACAGACCGCCGAAGAACACGATGCCGGACACCTGCTGCTCCAGCAGCAGGTCCACGTAGTCCGCCTCGGAGACGCCGCCCGCGGTCTGGGTGCAGAGCACCGGCGTGAAGCCCTGGCCGGCCAGCGCACCACTGACGACCTCGGCGAACGCGGGGAAGATCGGGTTCTGCAGCTCCGGCAGGACCAGGCCGACCAGCCGGGCCCGCTCGCCGCGCAGCTGGGTGGGGCGCTCGTAGCCGAGCACGTCGAGCGCGGTGAGCACCGCGGCCCGGGTCGCCTCGGAGACGCCGGGCTTCTCGTTCAGCACCCGGCTGACGGTCGCCTCGCTCACCCCGACCTTCTTCGCCACTTCGGCAAGTCGTCGTGTCATGGCTGCGAGTGTACGGCAAAAAACGCAAACGGCTTGCGTGAATTTGCAGAGCTTGTCGCGCTCGCTTTCCGCATGCGAATGACTACCATGCGCGACGGCACGTCATCCGGCGCCGCCCTCGTCCCCCTTCGGATCCCTCGCGGGGCCCTCCCCCGCGGGCTCCCGTCCCCGCAGAACCGGAGTACCCCCCGTGCGCCTCCAGCTGCTCACCGTCCTCGCCGCCGCTCCCCTGCTCCTGCTGCCCGCCGCGGCCCCGGCCGGCGCCGCCCCGGCCGCCCGCTACGCGGCGCTCGGCGACTCCTACGCCGCCGGGGTGGGCGCGGGGGCCTACGACCCGGTGAGCGCCGGCTGCCGCCGCTCCACCCGTTCCTACCCGGAGCTCTGGCGGGCCGCGAACGGGCCGGCCGACTTCCTCTTCGCCGCCTGCAACGGCGCCGCCACCGCCGACGTGGAGCGCGACCAGGTCCCGCGGGTGCCCGCCGACACCACCCTCGTCACCCTCACCGTGGGCGGCAACGACCTGGGCTTCGGCGACGCCGTCGTCGCCTGCCTGCAGCCGCTCACCACCGACGCGCACTGCGACGCCGCCCTGGACGAGTCCGAGCGCCGGCTGCGCGAGGAGCTCCCGGGCCGCCTCGACACGCTGTACCGCGCCCTGGACGCCAAGGCCCCCTCGGCCCGCGTGGTCGTCACCGGATACCCCCGTCTGCTCGGCACCGCCGCGACCTGCCTGATCGGCACCGAGGCCCGCCGGGCCCGCTTCAACGCCCTCACCGACGCGCTGGACGACCTGATCGAGCGTCAGTCCGCCAAGCAGGGCTTCCGCTTCGCCGACGTCCGGGCCGGCTTCGACGGACACGGAGCGTGCCGGGGCGGCCCGGACGAGTGGATCCACCCGATCACCCTGCCGCTCTGGGAGTCGTACCACCCGAAGGCCGCCGGGCAGTCCGGCGGCTACCTGCCGAGCGTGTCGGACGCCGCGCTCGGATAGGCTTCCCACTCCGGCCTGGGAAGGCATCAATGCCCGTAGGCTGGGCAGGTAGGGACCGTGGAACGGGGCGTTCCACGCGAGGTTCGACAGGCCGGCAGCCGGCCACCGGTCCACGGGCCGGGAGGGGGGCGGCACCGGTCGACGGAGGGAGACGCTGGGTGATCGAGCTGGAGGACGTTCCCGAGTTGATCGACCCGGTGATGATCTGCGCCTTCGAGGGCTGGAACGACGCCGGCGACGCCGCCTCGGCCGCCGTCGGACACCTGGACGAGACCTGGGGCGGCAAGGTGTTCGCGGCGCTCGACGCCGAGGACTACTACGACTTCCAGGTCAACCGCCCCACCATCTGGCTGGACGGCGGCGTGCGCCGGATCACCTGGCCGACCACCCGCCTCTCGGTGGTCCGGGTGAACGAGCCGAAGACCCGGGACCTCGTGCTGGTCCGCGGCATCGAGCCCAGCATGCGCTGGCGCTCCTACTGCAACGAGCTGCTCGGCTTCGCCCACGAGCTGGGCGTCGAGCTGGTGGTCATCCTCGGCGCCCTGCTCGGGGACACCCCGCACAGCCGCCCCGTCCCGGTCAGCGGCGTCACCTCGGACGCGGCGCTCGCCCGCACGCTCGACCTGGAGGAGAGCAAGTACGAGGGGCCGACCGGCATCGTCGGCGTCCTGCAGGAGGCCTGCGCGCACGCCGGGGTGCCGGCCGTGACGCTCTGGGCCGCGGTGCCGCACTACGTGGCGCAGCCGCCCAACCCCAAGGCCACCCTGGCGCTGATCAACAAGCTGGAGGACCTGCTCGACCTGCGGATCCCGCCGGGCGAACTGGCCGAGGACTCCCGTGCCTGGCAGCTCGGGGTGGACCAGCTGGCCGCCGAGGACAGCGAGGTCGCCGAGTACGTGCAGCAGCTGGAGGAGGCCCAGGACACCGCCGAACTGCCGGAGGCGTCCGGCGACGCCATCGCCCGCGAGTTCGAGCGGTACCTGCGGCGGCGCGAGAACCTCGGCCCCACCGGCGAGAAGCCCGTCGCCGGCCACGCCACCGAGTCCAAGCCCGACAAGGACGAGGACGACAAGGCCGACGACGACCCCGACGACAAGCCCGGCACCGACGAATAAGGGCAACCACCAGGGGCGCGGGGAACTGCGCGACTCGGAAGGATCCGTCGATCACCTTCCGCAGCGCGCGGGGCCCCGCGCCCTGTGGTTGACCCGTCAGTGCTCGCGCGGCCTCAGAGCGCCACGCCCAGGAGCGCGTCCACCGCGCGGGAGACCAGCCCCGGCGCCCCGATGTCCTCGCCGCCGTCGGCGGCCTGCGCGGCGGCCCAGCGGTCCACCGCCTCCAGCGCACCCGGCGCGTCCAGGTCCTCCGCGAGGGCGGCCCGCATCTCGGCGAGCATCCCCTCCGCCGGGGGCCCGTCCGGCCGGGAGACGGCGGCGCGCCAGAGGGCGAGCCGCTTCTCGGCCTGGGCGAGGTCCTGCTCGGTCCACTCCCAGTCGCTGCGGTAGTGGTGGGCGAGCAGGGCGAGCCTGATCGCCGCCGGGTCGACGCCCTCGCGCCGCAGCTTGGAGACGAACACCAGGTTGCCGCGGGACTTGGACATCTTGTGCCCGTCCAGCGCGACCATGCCGGCGTGCACGTACGCCCGGGCGTAGGGGTGCTCGCCGCTGGCGACCTGCGCGTGGGCGGCGCCCATCTCGTGGTGCGGGAAGGAGAGGTCGCTGCCGCCGCCCTGGATGTCGAAGGACATGCCGAGGTACTTCAGGGCGATGGCGACGCACTCGATGTGCCAGCCGGGCCGGCCGTGGCCGAGCTCGGTGTCCCAGGCGGGTTCGCCGGGGCGGGCGGAGAGCCAGAGCAGGGCGTCCAGCGGGTGCTTCTTGCCGGGGCGCTGGGGGTCGCCGCCGCGTTCGGCGAAGACCGGCAGCATGGCGTCCCGGTCGAGGCCGGAGACCTCGCCGAAGCGCGGGTCGGCGTCGACGGAGAAGTAGATGTCGCCGTCGAGTTCGTAGGCGGCGCCGGTGGCGAGCAGCTGCTTGACGAGCGGGACGATCCACGGGATCGACTCGACGGCGCCGACGTAGTGGGCGGGCGGGAGCATCCGCAGGGCGGTCATGTCCTCGCGGAAGAGGGCGGTCTCGCGGGCGGCGAGCTCCGTCCAGTCCTGGCCGGTGGCGACGGCGCGCTCGAGCAGCGGGTCGTCGACGTCGGTGACGTTCTGGACGTAGAGGACGTCGTGGCCGGCGTCCTTCCAGACCCGCTGCACCAGGTCGAAGGTGTTGTAGGTGGCGGCGTGGCCCAGGTGGGTGGCGTCGTACGGGGTGATGCCGCAGACGTACAGGCGGGCGGTCGGGCCCTCGGGCACGATCTCGCGGACACTGCTCGTGGCGGTGTCGAAGACACGAAGGGGAAGCCCCTGACCAGGCAGGGCGGGAACCTCGGAGGCGGGCCAGGCATGCATGGTTCCGACTCTAACCGGGCGATCATTTGAAAGGCTAACCAGTGTTCGGGATCGGCCGGAATCCTCCCCCTCCGCCTGCCGTGCCTCAGAGCGGCGGCCAGGGGATCGAGGGCCAGTGCGGGGAGGGCAGCGGGTGGCGTCCGGCCTTGAGCAGGGCGTCGATCCGGTGGGCCGCGGCCTCCAGCTCGGCCGGGGTCAGGTGCGGTCGCAGCCGCTCCCCCAGGGCTCCGGGCAGGTCTGCGGCGAGCCGGCCGAGCACCTCGACGGCCTCCGCGGTGAGCGGCTGTTCGGCCCAGCCCCAGAGCAGGGTGCGGAGCTTGTTCTCGGTGTTGAAGGTCACGCCGTGGTCGATGCCGTAGATCCGCCCGTCGGCGGCGGGTATCCAGTGGCCGCCCTTGCGGTCGGCGTTGTTGATCACGGCGTCGAGGACGGCGAGCCGGCGCAGCCGTTCGTCGTCGCGGTGGACGAGCAGGGCGGTGCGGCCGCCCTCGACCTCGGCGCGGACGATCGGCAGCCAGCCCTCGTCCGGTCCGGCCGGGTCCTGGAGGTCGAGCAGTTCGGGTGCCCCGGGGTCGGGTTCGACCCAGAGCTGCACCATGCCGGGGCCGGCGGGGCCGTCCCGCAGCACGGTGGGCGGGACGAGCGCCCAGCCGGTGGCGGCGGAGAGCTCGTACGCGGCGGTCTCGCGGCCGGCGAGGGTGCCGTCCGGGAAGTCCCAGAGCGGCCGTTCGCCGGCCACCGGCTTGTAGACGCAGGGGGCGGTGGTGCCGTCCAGGGTCACCGTGCAGTACAGCACCGCGTTGGAGGCGTCGGTGAGACGGCCGTGCACGGCGAGTTCGCCGGCGCCGAGCAGCGCCAGGGCGGCGGGCGCGTCGGCCGCGAGTGCCGCGCTGGTGGCCGGGTCGGCGCCCGGGAGGGCGTCCGCGCTCAGCGCCGGTATCCGTTCGCGCGCGGGCACAGGTGGCCCTCCGGGTCGAGGGGCAGGTTGCAGAACGGGCAGGGCCTGCGGCCCGCCGCGACCAGGTCGAGGGCGCGCTTGGCGAAGACCCGGGCCATCGCTCCGGTGAGCCTGACCCGCAGCATGTCGGGGCCGTTCTCGTCGTCCTCGTAGAGGGCGTTCTCGTCCTCCTCGGCGTCCTCCACCAGGGCCTGTGCCTCGACGACGAGCCGTTCGTCGACGCTGTCCCAGGCGAGCGCCATGGTGCCGACCCGGAACTCCTGTTCCAGCGGCAGGTCGAGCGGCGCACTGTCGAGCAGTTCGGTGGGGGCGACGGCGGGGATCGCGGACGAGCCGCCGCTGCGCCGCAGCGCCTCGTCGAGGACCTCCTCGACGCGTTCGGCGAGCGCGGCCACCTGGGCCTTCTCGAGCAGCACGCTGGTGATCCGGCCCCGGGCGCTGGCCTGCAGGTAGAACGCACGGGATCCGGGCTGGCCGACGGTGCCGGCCACGAACCGCTCTGGCTGGTCGTAGAAGAAGACCTGACGGGGCACTCTCTCGCTCCGGATCGGGATCGGACGGGGGCTCATCGGCCACCCTACGACGTGCGCCGCACGGACGCGGCGACCGGTTGGCTCAGCTCGTCCCGCCGACCACGGCGTCGCCGCCGGGCACCTGGGCGGGCTGCTGCTTCGGGGCGAGTGCGGCGAGGCCGCCGGTGTCGCCGAGGCGCAACAGGAAGGGGCGGTGCGGGGTGTAGCGGATCGCGGTGACCGAGCAGGGCTCGACGGAGATCCGCTGGAACTGGTCGAGGTGCAGGCCGAGCGCGTCGGCGACCACGGCCTTGATCACGTCGCCGTGGGTGCAGGCGAGCCAGAGGGCGTCCTCGCCGTGCTCGGCGGCGACCTTCGCGTCCCACTCGCGGACGGCGTCGACGGTGCGGTGGCTGAGGTCGCGCAGCGACTCCCCGCCGGGGAAGACGGCGGCGGAGGCGTGGTCCTGCACGGTGCGCCAGAGCGGCTCCTTGGCGAGCTCGTGCAGCGGGCGGCCCGTCCAGTCGCCGTACTTGCACTCGCCGAGTCGCTCGTCGACGGCGGCGGCGAGTTCGGGGCGGGCGGCGAGCAGCGGGGCGACGGTCTGCCGGCAGCGCTCCAGCGGGCTGGTGACGGCGTGCGCCAGCGGCAGCCCGGAGAGCCGGCCGACCAGGCCGGCGGCCTGCTCGCGGCCGGTGTCGTCGAGTTCCACGCCGGGCGTCCAGCCGGCCAGGACGCCGGCGGTGTTGGCGGTCGATCGGCCGTGGCGGACGAGCAGCAGCGTGGGCATGCGGACTAGCCTACGGCCTGGGGTACCGGGTGGGGCACGGGTGCCCATCGGGTGTGCGTTCAAGGGATGTGATGACCGTTCGGGCCCCGGCACGGGAGAATGTCCGCATGATCGTCGATTGCGCCACGTACCGGGACGGCCGCCGGGTGGAGGGCCCCGCGGACTTCTCGGACGCGCTGGACGCCGTACGGGCGGCCGGTGACGGCTTCCTCTGGATCGGGCTGCACGAGCCGACGCCGGAGGAACTGGACCTGGTCTCCTCCGAGTTCTCGCTGCACCCGCTCGCGGTGGAGGACGCCCTGACGGCCGCGCACCAGCGCCCCAAGATGGAGGTCTACCCGGACGCGCTGCTCACCGTGGTCAAGACCCTGGGCTACCGGGAGTCGGACCGGACGGTGGAGACCGGCGAGGTGCTCGTGTTCGTCGGCGACTGCTTCGCGATCACCGTGCGGCACGGGAAGGCCAGCCCGCTGGGCGCGATGCGCAAGGAGCTGGAGGACCGGCAGGACCTGCTGCGGCTGGGCCCGGCGGCGGTGCTGTACGCGGTCTGCGACCTGGTGGTGGACAGCTACCTCGACCTCTCCGCGACACTGCTGTCCGACCTGGACGAGCTGGAGGCGGACGTGTTCGCCCCGGGGCGGACGCGCGGCGCCGCCGAGCGGATCTACGCCTTCAAGCGGCAGGTGGTGGCCTTCCGGCGGGCGAGCGCACCGCTGCTGGAGCCGGCCACCCGGCTGGTGCGCGGCGGCGTGCCGTTCGTCCCGGACGCCCTGCAGCCCTACCTGCGGGACGTGCTCGACCACCTGACCCGGACCACCGAGCAGGTCGAGGCGCTGGACCGGCTGCTCTCGGACATCCTGAACGCCAACCTGGCCCAGGTCAGCGTGCAGCAGAACGACGACATGCGGAAGATCTCGGCCTGGGCCGCGCTGGCGGCGGTGCCGACGATGATCGCGGGCATCTACGGGATGAACTTCCGGTACATGCCCGAGCTGCACCAGCCCTGGGGCTACCCGGCGGCGCTGGCCCTGATGGCCCTGGTCTGCCTGGTGCTGCACCGCCTGTTCAAGCGGGCCGGCTGGCTCTGACCTTCCGAGGGCACTCGGAAGGTCACCATCGGGGGCGCGTGTGGCACCTCCCGGCCTTTGGCCATCAGGTGCCCACGCGCCCCCGAACCGACCGCCTAGATGCAATACCGGTGACTTTGGTGGGCATTGGTCGTTGGACGGGGTGTGCCAAGGCCCGGTCAGGTGAAGTCGTCGGTGGGTGAGCGGT